>CAIWMA010000420.1 GCA_903913645.1 uncultured Bacteroidales bacterium
ACACGGGTTTGCCAGGTGCTAAGTAGATTCTGGTTGGCAGGAGTTAGTTGTGCCTCGGCTTGTTTATAGAGTTTTTTTAGTTCTTTTGTGATGGATAATGCGGGAGACTCAGGGACTAAGGGACTAAGAGAAGAAGGGAAGACAGAGGGAATTGAATCTGGCGAATCGCTGGAAAAAGATAAATTGCCGGCCCGGTTAACTTCTTCAATAGCGATATGAAGTCCATAAAGACGCCTGGCGATTGCAGCCTGTTCCTCCGACCATTTGTTGTAGTCCCTTACTGTCTCTGCAATTTCGCCCAGGTAACGCACCCGTCGTGGCGGGATAATACCAGCAATCTGCTCAATATCCTTGCCAACCACAAAATGTGAATCAAAATGGGCTTTTGTTTTACTATTCAGAATGTTGACCAATTCTCCATACAGAAGGTTTGTTCCATTATCGTTATATAGCGAAGCCATGGTGGAAAAAACGGGAAGTTTTTCAGGATCTGCTGTAAACAGCTTCCTGTTACGGGCAAATTGTTTGCGTACATCGCGAAGAGCATCCTGGGCGCCACGCTTATCCGATTTGTTAAGCGCAACAATATCGGCGTAATCGAGCATATCTATTTTTTCAAGCTGGGTGGCGGCACCATATTCCGGCGTCATCACATACATGCTTACATCGCAGTAATCTACAATTTCGGTATCCGACTGGCCGATGCCTGAAGTTTCGAGAATCACCAGGTCGAAGGCGGCGTTTTTAACCACGCAAAGCGAATCGGCAATATGCTTCGAAAGAGCCAGGTTAGCCTGCCTTGTAGCCAGCGAACGCATATATACCCGTGGTGTGTTGATGGCGTTCATACGGATGCGGTCGCCAAGCAAAGCGCCGCCGGTTTTGCGCTTTGAAGGATCTACCGAAATAATGGCAAGGGTTTTCTCCGGAAAATCAGCTAAAAATCGTCGTACCAGTTCATCTATTAGCGATGATTTCCCAGCACCGCCGGTACCGGTAATTCCAATTACCGGAGTTGAATTTTTATTACAACTTTCCTTCAATTCCGAAAGCAGGCCTTTGACTTCCGCACGGTGATTTTCGGCTGCCGATATAAGCTGAGCAATTGCACGAAAATTACGGTTTCGAATTTGTTCTTTTGTTATTATCAACCCTTTGCCTGTCGGAAAATCCGAAAGCTCAACCACCTCGTTGATCATTCCCTGGAGTCCCATTTGTCGTCCATTATCCGGCGAATAGATCCGGGTAATTCCATAAGCTTCAAGTTCTTCGATTTCTTTTGGAAGGATAACTCCGCCGCCTCCGCCGAATATTTTAATATGGCTGCACCCTTGCTCCTTCAAAAGGTCGTACATATATTTGAAATACTCCATATGCCCACCCTGGTAGGAAGTGATGGCAATTGCCTGCACATCTTCCTGGATGGCACAATCTACAACCTCCTGAACCTGTCGGTCGTGACCGAGATGGATCACTTCTACACCTGTGCTTTGCAGAATGCGGCGCATAATATTAATGGCGGCATCATGCCCGTCGAATAAAGCGGCAGCCGTAACGATTCGGATCGGATTCTTCGGCTTGTATATTCCGGGATCCATTTGGGTTATAAATTGCAGTTCGTGAGCATTGCAACAAATATATAGTATTTCAGATGTATTGGCAGAAATCATAAGGATTAATTTGAATAATCCTTAGTTTATAGGTGATTAAACAATTTAAAAGTATATTTGTTAGATTTTTACAAAGGCTACTGGTTGTAAGATAGATAGAGCTTTTGTTACCCTGATAGTTCCGGCTAGCCTGAATTCAAGTGCCAGTAATCTTTATTTGCACCGGGTTATCTGAAATGCAAACCTATAAATATGGTAAATATTCAGATTTTTTGAACTAAGCAAAGGTGCATAAATCATACAAGGAATTTAAAAATGGAGAAAAATTCAGGGTAAAATCCTGGTTGGTTTCATGAAAATTACTGCCTTTTCTATAAGGAATAATATCGTCAGCACCAGTTCATTTAACATACTACAGAAGTAAAAATCAAAAATAATTACCTTGTTAAATGTAATGTTTTTTTACACTAAATTTAAACTAGTGAATATAAATACTGGAATGACAGTCATTTAACATATTATCAAAAAAATAATTATTAAAAATGCGTAAAAATAGATTTTATTCATATCTTTGCTGACCTGCTTCATTTTTAATGATGTAAAAGACTTTTATACGATGAATAAATATTTTAAAATATTGAAAACTTTCCTGGCTCTGGCGCTCTTATTCAGCATTCAAACAGTTAGTTTTTCGCAGCCACCACCACCACCACCACCAACTATCGGGCATGGTGCAGCTGCCAATCAGCCCGGGGGTGGAGCGCCTATTGGCGATGGAATGTTTTTTCTTATTGGCCTCGCAGGCTTATATGGAGGTAAAAAACTTTATGACCTCAGGAAATCACCTAATGCCGAAGAATTATAAGTATCTCCCCTGCGAATAGAAGAGCTTTATTTCAATCCAGGATCTAAACTCAATCAAAAAAAAATATCACTTTAAATACTTTGATTTACTGCTGACTCATTAAATTAACTTATAGCAATCAGTAAAAAAATAATACTTGAGCAGGGATTTCAATTCCTGCTTTTTTTATTGACCACTTATAAACCTTGCACCATTTTTTATTGACAGTATTATATCCGAATATATAGAATCAATCCGTATTTACTATGAATACACGAAGGAATCCCGAAAGAACTCCTGTCCTAAATTTTTTCAACAAAAACCATTTCCGCAATACTCACTGAAATCACCTTTTAATCCTGCCGTTGAGGTCAAAGTACTTTAATGGAAATACCCTAATACTTCCGTACCTTCGTAACTCTGGTCATCAACATTTTATTTAACTGTTCCTGTTTAATGAAAAAGGCTGTATTACTTCTGATCCTGTTTTTATCGATCGGCTTTAGCCTTTTCTCGCAGAACATGCCATCTATTGCACCATTAAATCCCGATTTTGTCAGATTTATGGAGTTGCAGAAAAGCGGAAAAGTCCCATTGACAGGCACAGATGAGTTTGGACCTGGTGCTGGACCACCTCCAGGGGTAGTAATTTTTGATAATTACCTCAAAAACAACAGGCTTAAATCAACATCTTTTGACCCGGTTTATGATTTACGCACATTGGGTTTAGTTACTCCCGTAAAAGGGCAAACAAACGGCGCCTGCTGGGCCTATGCCAGTATAGCTTCAGTTGAATCACAATGGCTCAAGCTGGGCCTTGGCACATGGGACCTATCCGATAATAACCTGAAATACTGCCATGGTTTTGACCCAAGCAGAAGCACCTGGGGAAATCATTTTATGGCAACAGCCTATTTTGCCCGCCGATCAGGCCCACTGGTTGAAGCAGATGACCCTAATTCAACCGGCAGTTCCTGCCCTACAGATAAAATACCGGTTGGGTATATAACCGAAGCCCGTTACCTTCCACACGATATGAATACCATCAAACAGGCAATTATGGACCAGGGGGCCATTTATACCATGATGTTTTATTCTGCTAC
>CAIWMA010000421.1 GCA_903913645.1 uncultured Bacteroidales bacterium
GTCCGTTAATGGCAATAGGTCTTTCGATAATATTGTGCATTCCAAGTATAGCGCTTTGCGGTGGATTCAGAATGGGTGTCGACATCATAGAGCCAAAAACGCCGCCGTTTGTAATGGTAAAAGTGCCACCACTCATTTCTTCGAGTGTGATCTTGTTTTCGCGGGCTTTGCCTGCCAATTCCTTGATACGGAGTTCGATCTGCGAAAGCGAAAGGGATTCGGCATTGCGGATAACCGGGACAACAAGTCCTTTTGGTGCGCTCACGGCAATTCCTACATCTGCATATTTATGAAAAATAAGTTCGTCGCCGTCGATCATTGCATTTACCTGCGGGAATTTAGCCAGAGCGATTGTTATTGCTTTGGTGAAGAACGACATGAAGCCGATTCCGACGCCGAACTGTTCCTTAAATTTTTCGTTGTATTGTTTTTTCAGGCTCATGATCTGGCTCATATTCACCTCGTTGAAGGTGGTGAGCATGGCAGTTTCATTCTTTACACTTACCAAACGTTGGGCAAGCTTGGCGCGAAGCATTGACATTTTTTTGCGTTCCACTTCGCGGGAAGTTTCAACATTTGCAGGTAGGTAAACAGGTGAAGCAGAGCTGGCATTCAGCACATCCTGTTTAGTTATCCTTGAATGGCCAAGTTGTTCGAGTACTTCGCGGCCTGTGAGATGTTTTTCCTCCATTATTTTGCGTGCGAGTGGAGTAATTTTTACATCATCATCAATAGGGGCAGGCACGGAAATATGTTTGATTTCAAGTTCAATCGGTTGAGCCTGCTCGGTTTTCTTTTCAGCGATTACAGGAGCAATTCCTTCCGGGGCCTTGACATCACTGTCGATCTGTGCAATAACAGTTCCTATGCTCACGGTTTCGCCTGCTTCGATTAGAATAGTGATGGCACCGGCAACTTCAGCATTTACAGTGAGTGTAGCTTTGTCGGAATCTATTTCAGCAATTTCAACATCTTTTGCCACATAATCGCCGTTTTGTACCATCCAGTTTGCAATCTGAACTTCTGTAATCGATTCGCCCGGGGTAGGAGCTTTAATATCTATGATCATATTTATTTTTGTTTTCTTTTGTTCAAATGGCTTGGCCGTTCAAATGCTTTGCGTTTAATGGTTCAAGATTTAATGGCTTCGTTGTTGAAATTTCAAGGGCTAACTCATTCATTTTAGCTGAATCCCTTTTAATACTTTCACTATTCACTATTCACTTTTCACTATTCCTACGTTTTCCATTCCTTCGGCGCACACAACATCTTGCATGTAAGGTTGCGGTTTTCGCAGGTACAGTCACCAAATGCTTTATCTATAATTTTGGCCTGGCGTTGAACATGCATTTTAGGGGAACCAGTTGCCGGGCTTCCGCTTTCGGGGCGTGCGACGAGCAATAACTTCACGCCTTTAAACTGGCGCAGTATAAACGACCACGCACCCATATTGGCAGGCTCTTCCTGCACCCATGCAAATTTGGTAGCATTTGGATATCTTTTCATGATTTCCTGCAACTGTTGCAATGGGAATGGATACAACTGCTCAACACGAACAAAGGCGATATTGTTATGTTCCCGCTTGCGGCGTTCGGCTACCAAGTCGTAATAAACTTTGCCGTTACAGAAATTTATGCGTGTAATTTCCGAAGGATTCGCTGTGTCATCATCAATCACTTCCTGGAACGAACCTTGTGAAAGTGCCGCTACCGGCGAAATACATTCAGGATACCTGAGCAAACTCTTCGGTGTGAATACGATCAGAGGTTTACGGAACTCGCGGTGAACCTGGCGGCGGAGTAAGTGAAAGAAGTTTGCCGGTGTAGTGCAATTTGCTACCTGTATATTGTTATCGGCGCATTGTTGCAGAAAACGTTCTATTCGTCCGCTCGAATGTTCCGGGCCCTGGCCTTCATACCCATGTGGCAGAAGCATTACCAGCGAGTTCATCACGCGCCATTTCTCTTCGGCACTCACAATATACTGGTCAATAATTATCTGGGCACCATTCATGAAATCACCAAACTGAGCTTCCCAAATGGTAAGCGAAAAAGGCGCTGCCAGCGAATATCCATATTCAAATCCCAGCACGCCATACTCCGAAAGAGGTGAATTGTAAATCTGAAACGGAGCCTGCTTTTCGCTGATATTCTGTAATGGCGTGTATTTTTCCTCCGAATCTTCCATGGTAAGCACGGCGTGACGGTGCGAGAAAGTGCCGCGCTCCGAATCCTGCCCGCTTACCCGAACGGGAATTCCTTCTTCAAGCAGCGAAGCATATGCCAGCAGTTCGCCCATAGCCCAATCTACAGTTCCATTTTCTGTAAACATGGTTCTGCGCTCGTCCATAAGCCGGACAAGCTTTTTGAAAAAAGGTTTCCCGTGAGGTAAAGCAGTTATTTTCTGAGTCAGTTCCAGGAGCTTATCGAATTTAACACTAGTATCAACCGGATTCAGGAAATCTTCTTCAGTAGCAGGGCGTAGTGTGTGCCATGCATCTTCAAGGAACGTAATTACCCTGGCTTTTTCATCTTCTTTCGACTCAAGTAATTCCTGTTCCAGTTCAGCCAGGAATGATTTCTCAATTTCTGCTGCTTCCTCAGTTGTAATAGAGCCTTGCTCAACCAGTTTGTTTACATAAATCACACGCGGATCTTCATGCTTTTCGATGATCTTGTATAAAATGGGTTGTGTGAAACGTGGCTCGTCACCTTCGTTGTGGCCGTATTTCCGGTAGCCAAGCAGATCAATAAAAACATCTTTATGGAATCGTTGCCTGTAATCCACGGCTAGTTCCATGGTGTAAACAACGGCTTCAACATCATCCGCATTAACATGAAATATCGGGCATTGCGTTGTTTTGGCAACATCGGTGCAATATACCGAGCTGCGGGCATCAAGGTAATTGGTCGTAAACCCGATCTGGTTATTAACTACCAGGTGAATGGTTCCCCCGGTGGAATAACCCGGAAGGTCAGCCATCTGTATGGTTTCATACACAACGCCCTGGCCGGCAACGGAAGCATCGCCATGGATCAGGATAGGAATTATATGCTGATTGTCGTTTTGATATTCGGAATCGATTTTGCAACGGGTTATGCCTTCAACAACCGGGCCAACTGCTTCAAGATGTGACGGGTTGGGTGCCAATGAAAGTTGCAGCTTTCTGCCATCCGAAGTTGTACGCTCTGACGAATATCCAAGGTGGTATTTTACATCGCCCATCAGGTATTCGTCTTCCAGGAGTTTACCTTCAAATTCGTTAAAGATATCCTGGTAAGGTTTTCCAAGCGTATTGGCAAGCACGTTAAGCCTTCCGCGGTGAGGCATCCCGATTATAAATTCACTGATACCGGATTCCGATCCTTTATTGATGATGGCATCAATGGCAGGGATAAGCGATTCGCAGCCTTCGAGGGAGAAACGTTTCTGACCTATGTATTTTTTATGCAGAAATTTTTCAAAAAGTACTGCCCGGCTGAGTTCCTTTAGGATATGCAATTTCTTCTCGCGGTTGAAAACAGGCTCGTTTCGTGTATGCTCCATCCGGGCCATAAGCCATTCGTGAATTTCGGGACGGCGGATATAGGCATATTCAACGCCAACACTCTGGCAATAGGTTCTTTCGAGATGCTCGATAATGCAGTTAAGTGTGGCATCGCCGATTCCGATTTCGCCACCGGCTTTAAAAACCTGTTCGCGATCGGCTTCTGTAAGACCGAAATTATCGATATGAAGGGTAGGAGAGTAGGTGCGTCTTGTGCGGACCGGGTTGGTTTTTGTAAATAAATGGCCTCTTTTGCGGTATTCGTTTATCAGGTCGATTACTTTAAATTCGTCGGGCTTCATATCAGCCCGGGGCATCAGCTTCCCGCTGAATTCAAATCCCTGGAAAAATCGTCGCCAGCCTGTTTCTATGCTTTCAGGATCCTGTTTGTACTGCCGATATAATTCCTCAATTGCTTCAGTATCGGCATTACTCAGAAAGGATAACTCATCCATATATGTTTTCTATCAGAAACGTTTATAAATTAGATATGTTCAGCCAAAATTAACAAAATATAAGCAACTACGGGTAATCAGGTAGCAAGATAAACAGGAATTGTTTTTTTTATATGTTGCGATGGTCCTTTTTACCGGATTCACGACATTTCTTTTGCAATAAATGAACTTCATTTCATAACTACTGTTTATTTTTCATACAATTTTATAATGTCAGAAAACAGGACAATAGCAAGAGAAAGGTTGCCCGCCTGGATGAAATCGCCATTACCAAAAGGGGAGAATTTCTCAAAAGTAAATAACTTAATAGCGGAGAATAAATTAAACACCATTTGCTCGAGCGGCAACTGTCCGAATAGGGGCGAATGCTGGAATGCAGGTACTGCAAGTTTTATGATTTTGGGCGATAAGTGTACGCGGAATTGCAGGTTTTGTTTTGTTCAAAATGATATTCCCGAGCCGATCGACTGGATGGAACCACTCCGCTTAGCAAAAACCATCGAAAAGCTTAAGCTGAAACATTGTGTAATAACTTCGGTTACCCGTGACGACCTGAAAGATGGAGGAGCAGGATTTTGGGCAACTACAATCCGGAAGATCAGGGAACTGAATCCACATATAACAATAGAAACCCTGATTCCGGACTTTAATGCAGATTTGGATTTGATCCAAAAAATTGTAGATGCAGGTCCGGATGTGATTTCTCATAATATGGAAACCGTTCGCCGTTTAACGCCTAAAATTAGAAGTACAGCCAGGTATGATCGCAGTTTGAAGGTTATTTCTATAATTTCAGAATCAGGCATCATAGCTAAATCAGGTATTATGGTTGGCCTTGGCGAAACGGAAGAGGAAATATTTCAGACCATGGATGATCTGCGTGCGGATGGATGTAAGGTTCTAACTATAGGACAATATCTGCAGCCTGATGCAAACCTTTTGCCGGTGAAAGAGTATATAAAGCCTGAAATTTTCGAAAAATACAGGACAGAGGGATTAAAGAAAGGGTTTTCGTTTGTGGAAAGCAGCCCCATGGTTCGTTCATCGTACCATGCCGAAAAACATGTAAATGGCTGAAATTATAATTTTATATGATCAAAGTAGTATTTAAATCAAGATATTGAAAAAGACGAAACACACAGTTTTTGAGATAATTAACTTAACTTCCGGGACTTTTATTTTGCGGCTCGACCGGAATAATTTCGAATTCGAAGCTGGGCAATATGTTATACTTCGGGTCCCCGGACATAAGGAGGGACGAGAGTATTCGATCTACAGCGGAACGGCGGATAATTATCTCGACTTTTTAATCAGGGAAATTCCGGAAGGTCATTTTTCAGGCTATTTACGCAATTTGGCTCCAGGATCCGAATTGGTTGTCGAAGGGCCATGCGGTTTTTTCATCCCTGATCAGAGGACGATGCTCGGAACACCATCGGTTTTTATTGCTACCGGCACCGGAATATCGCCATTTCATTCTTATGTAAAATCCTATCCCGGTTTAAATTATACGGTTCTACATGGCGTTAAATATTCGAGTGAATCCTGTGGACGTGAAGCGTTTATATCGGGTAAACAAACAATTTGCTCGACACAGGACAGCAAAGGTGATTTTAAAGGTAGGGTGACAGGTTACCTTGAAAAATCAGGAATTGATAAAAATGCGGTTTATTATCTTTGCGGTAATGCAAATATGATTGATGAAGTAAGTACACTCCTGGAAAATTCTGAGATTAAACCCGAAAACATACGATCAGAAGTTTATTTTTGAAAGTCAGTCATGTTTTGTATTTTTATTGCGGATTCATCCATCATTTATAAATCACGCAATGAAAAGGCTAGTTCTGGTTATTAGTTCAATCCTGTGTTTAACCAATTGTTTAACTGCTCAAAAAGGTAAAACATTTATAGTTAATGCCGGATTAAGGGTTGAAGAATGCATCCCTTTTAATGAGAGGTTCCGCTTTCCTGAATTTACTGCCGGGAAGGTGACCTTTAAAAATGGAACAATTTCCCAGGCAAAACTTAATTATAATTACGTGGTCAGTGAAATGCAGTTTTTACAGGGAAAGGATACACTTTCTATTGCCAATGAAAAGGATATTCTGGGAATAATTATAGCCGGAGATATTTTTATTGTAAATAAAGGCTACCTGGAACTGATTTTTGATGACAAGGTTCAGGTGGGGATAAAACAGTATTTCAATCTAATGGATGTACGAAAGAAAGATCCGTATGGCGAAATAGGTTCAGGCGCTGCTACCGATTCCTATAGTTCGCTTCATTCGAATGGCCAATACAATAAACTAACTGTAAACCAGAACAGGATATTCCAAATGGTTTCTGAGTATTACCTTGCAGCTTCATCCCGTGAATTTGTTCCATTTACCAAGAAAAAAGTAATGCAACTCTTTCCGAAGAATAAGACAGATATTGAAGATTATTTAAATTCTAATAAGGTAGATTTTGATTCAAGGATTGATCTTGTCAGGTTTGCGGAGTATTTGAGTAAACTGTAGAGTAACTGCACTCAGCCCGAATGTTTAGGTAATTAAAAGAAATTCAATGTGTTGAGCTATATCGACATCCGTTCCAAACCATTTTGAAAGTACAGGGATTTAGGTGGTGGATGATGCTATTTCTTAATAACAATCCTGCTCTTTGCTTCATTTCCTGAACCGGTAACTACCAGGTAACTTCCTGAAGGAACACTGTTTCCATTGGAATTCGTTCCATCCCAAACAGCATTTTGCCAGCCATCAGCGCCCTGCTGTGGTAGCAGTTTTTTTACTTCTCTTCCCTGTAAATCAAGTATTCTGACATTTGTTTTGCCAGTGGCCTGGAACTTGATACTTGTTTGCCGATCGAAGGGACAAGGTTTTACGATAATGGATTCTGCTTTGGGGTTTTCAACAACGCCTCCATAAAAAGTATACTCGAAATACGTATAGAAAATAGTACTGTATCCTTGCCGTTCCGATTCCCAAAACATGTAAAGCCTTATTTGATAATCAGGAAACCATTTTTCAAAAATCTTAGGATTTCTATCTTCTCCGGGCCATTGTGAGATGTTTTGTATGTATCGATTGGACCATGGGTATTCTAGAAAGATTTCATTTTGCGTAAGTGAATCGGATTGAAAGAGAAGGTAATTACTCTGATAACCTTTGGTGCCAATTTTATGTTCAACCAGCACTGGCTGCGAATAGTTGAAATTTGGTGAATTACGGTATTCAATAAGGGATAAATCTGAACTAAACATCATTATACCTGATGGTTCTGAACCAATTTTATTTTGCATTGCGTAATATCCACCACTCCATGCACCACTTGAATACAAAGATGAACCTTTTCCGATAAACGATTTTGTTGTTTTACCTGCTACATTCCAATTTCCTTGAATATTTTCCACAAATTCATTTATAAAAATAGTGCTGTCACCATCAGGTTTTAGATAAGCCAAAGTAATATTTGATTCAAGTGTTGGACAATAAACTCCTGCCGAATCAATGGCAAAAGGCTCGGTAAATGAATTACTTGCCATAAGATACTCCGAAATCCATATTTTACCGCTGTTTTCCCATGCAATTATACCTGAAACAGAACATGTAAGGTTTATATCGTCGCCAGGCAGATTCGATAAAATAACCGGGTCGGTAAATGTTCCGTCCGCCTGATACCTCATCGATTTCAGGTCAATGTCTTTGCCTTCGTTAGTTTGAAAAATTACAAGATAACTGGGTGGCTCTGTATACTGGTTTAGATTCAGTATTTTGGGATTTGTATATTTCACGCCAGTTGCAGATATCAAAATATTCTCTTCGGCGATTCCTGAATAAA
>CAIWMA010000422.1 GCA_903913645.1 uncultured Bacteroidales bacterium
AGTAAGGACGACTTGTCAATTACATTAAATTCTATTGGTGATGCGGTAATATCGACGGATAAAAACGGACTGATAGTTAACATTAACCCGGTAGCCGAGAGTCTTTGTGGCTGGGCCATAACTGAAGCCAAAGGCAGGCCGCTGACCGACGTTTTCAGGATTGTAAATTCCGAAACCCGCGAAACAGTGGATAATCCGGTAAAAAAAGTTCTGGAAACCGGCGAAATAATAGCACTTGCAAATCACACAGTGCTTATTTCCAAAGCAGGAGTTGAATACCAGATTGCCGACAGCGCCGCTCCCATCATAAATAAGGATGGTCAGATTAACGGTGTAGTCCTGGTTTTTTCGGATATCACAAACCAGTATATTGCACAAAAACGTGTACAGGAGAGCGAAGAAAAGTTCCATTCGCTTTATCTGCATATGAACGAAGGTTCAGCACTTCATAAACTTATTTTTGACGATAAGGGATTACCATCCGATTATACAATCATTGAAACCAATCCTGCCTTCGGCATTCAACTTGGTATTGATACCGAATCGGTAATCGGCAAAACCAGCAGGGAAGCATACGGAACAGACGAACCTCCTTACTTCGATATATATTGCAAAGTAGCGCTTACAGGAGAATCAACGGTGTTTGAATCCCATTTTGCTCCTTTGAATAAATATTTTTCAATTTCTGTTTACTGCCCGGCTAAAGGAAGTTTTGCCACGATTTTTGAAGATATTACCGACCGTAAGCAGGCAGAAGTTACCCTTAAAGAAAGCGAGGAGAAATACCGGAACCTGGTTTCGGAAATGCAGGTGGGAGTGCTTATACAGGGGCCACAGGCCGAAATAATTATGAGTAATCCCAAAGCGCTGGAGTTCCTTGGGATTAGCGAAGATCAACTTTTAGGCAAAACTTCCTTCGACCCGGATTGGAATGTGATTCACGAAGATGGTTCCCCGTTTCCCGGACCTGCACATCCTGTACCACAGGCAATTGCTACCAGGAGTTCAGTCCGCGACGTAATAATGGGCGTTTACCGACCCGATACCGGTGACCGTATATGGCTGCTTGTATGTGCTGAACCGCATCTGAATGAGGATGGAACTGTACAGCAGGTAGCATGTACTTTTGTGAATATCAGCAAACGCAAAAAGGCAGAGGAATTGCTTCGGGAAGAACGCATGCTGTTCCGCACACTTATTGATAATATTCCAGATTCAATTTATTCAAAGGATATGGATTGCCGCAAAACACTTGCCAATAATACGGAAATCCGATATATGGGTGCCAAATCAGAAGCTGAGGTGCTAGGCAAGGATGATTTTGCGTTTTACCCGAAAGAGCTTGCCGAAAAATTTCGTGCTGACGATCAATCTGTCATAAAATCAGGGTTGCCGGTGCTTAACAGGGAGGAATATATCTTTGACGAAAACGGGAAGAAAAGGTGGTTGCTTTCTTCTAAAATTCCATTGCGCGATAAAGATAACCAGGTTATAGGTTTGGTAGGTATAGGCCGCGATATAACCGAGCGCAAGTTAGCGGAAGAAACAATTTACAACGAACGATTATTGCTAAGGACTATTATCGATAATATCCCGGATGTGATTTATACCAAGGATCTGGAACTTCGCAAAACACTTGCAAATTCAGCAGAAGTCAGGTTTTTAGGAGCAAAATCAGAATCAGATGTTTTATTGAAAGACGATTTTGAATTTTATCCGAAAGAAGCTGCCGAAAAGTTTCATGCCGACGATCTGGCAGTAATTCAAACCGGGGTACCAATGATTGACAGGGAAGGAATTGTATACGACGAAAAGAAGCAGAAACATTGGTTGCTCTCTTCCAAACTACCTCTGAGAGATAAAGATAACCAGATTATAGGGCTTTTAGGCATTGGGCACGATATCACCGAACGGAAATTAGCTGAAATTGCATTGCGGGAAAGTGAAGCACTTTATCGCAACCTGGTTCAGAAAATGCCTGATGGCGTTTATAAAAGCACTCCCGACGGGAAATTTGTAGATGTAAATCCGGCCATGGTAATGATGTTGGGCTATTCGAGCAAAGAGGAACTCATGGCGATTAATATTAAAACGCAATTGTATTTTGAAACATCAGACCGTGAAAGCCTGGTACTACAGGAGCAATTGGAAGAAATGGGTGTTTACCGGCTGAAAAAGAAGGATGGATCCGAGATATGGGTCGAAGATCACGGCTGGTATAATACTGATAGCAAAGGGAATATCCTTTTTCACGAAGGAATTATGCGCGATATCACTTTACGCCGGCAGGCGGATAATGTCCTCAGGGAAAGTGAAGAAAAGAATCGTACTATCCTGCATACAGCTATGGACGGCTATTATTTGACTGATATGCAGGGGCAACTTCTCGAAGTAAATAAATCCTATTGCATGATGAGCGGATACACAAAAGAGGAATTACTCACCTGCAAGATTTTCAATCTAAATCCAAAAGAAACACCTTCGGCAATAAGTGCCAGAATGAGTAAAATTGTTGAATTGGGCGAATATCGTTTCGAAACAGTACATAAGCGTAAGGAC
>CAIWMA010000423.1 GCA_903913645.1 uncultured Bacteroidales bacterium
ACCAGAATATAAAAGCTTTGAAACGGAAATTCTACATAATTGGACATAATCCAAATTCGGTTGCAAAAGCTATTGGATGCCTGAAAGATGGTGCCAATGCCATTGAACCTGATATAAGGTATTTACCGGAACAGGATGGTAAATTTTTTGTTTACGATCTGGCTGCGTTTAACCGTAAACAACACACGCTCAGAGATTATCTGATCGGTCTTTCGGCAGCGCTGAATAGCGAAAAGTTGAATCTTGCCTTATTGGCTTTTGATCTTAAGCCTGTGTGTTCAAAAAATGTGGAGAGTGATTCCATAATTTATATGAAAGAATTTTTCGACCAACTGGATGAATATTTTTTTAGCACATATACGCCGGTTCCTATGCTTCTCACAGTGGGTAAGCCATCAGAAAAATCTTTTCTTGCAAACGCAAAACCTCATTTAAAAGCTAACCAGGCTGTTGGAGTTGATGAAGGCGATACCGCCCAAAGTGTGGTTGACTTCTTTAAAAATTACCAGATGCCCCTGGCATATGCAGCCGGCACAAGTTCGCCCTTTGCATCGCCCGAAAAATTTAAACCACTCATTAAAGATGCCCTTGCATTAAAGCAGCTGACGCCTGAACTTAAACTTGTTTACACATGGACTGTCAATTCCGGGAAAACCATGCGTGATTATTTAAACCTGGGTGTGGATGGAATGATCACAGGCAAGGTTGAAAGGCTTAAAACCCTGGTCGACACTGAATACCAGGAGACTATTGAATTAGCTACCCCCGATTATAATCCTTTTGCCTGATCCGGAACCGGGAGTAATGAATATTGCTTCTTTCTTTTTAAAATCCGTTTCATCCAATAAAACAGATAAAGCCAATTTGAAAAAGAACATAAAAATTGAAAAAAGAAAAAGTTAAACGTTAAACTAAAATTGTGAATCGGACATATCAGCAATGTATACAATTGCTTTTGCCTTTGCCGGAGATATGCTGGCTATGAACAATGCTTCATTCAATTTTATAGTTAACCATAACCCGTCTTCAATGAGGCACTTTTGAACTGATACAAGCTGCCTTTTGAACCTGTAATTTTGATTTCCCTCAAAAATGTAGTATTTTCGTATGTGTTAACCGAACTATTCCGATTTACTATTTATAGTGGACTATATTACTTTTTACCGCTGCACTTTACTGATACCATTTCGTAAAACTTTTGAAATAAATAACCCAGCATCCATCATACAACGCATCTGTCTGATATCATTTCCGAATTAAAAATTGGTAACTAATCAGCCTGATCAAAGGCAATTTTGCCACAGATTGCACAGATTAAAATCTCTGAATATTTGTCTGCGAAACTTAGCGAAACCTTGCCTGATGCAAGCAGGGAACACACCGAAGGTAATTGGCGTAATCTGTGGCATATACCAGTTTGTCAATGCCTTAATTGAACCGCATAGTTACAAAAATTGAATTCTTATTCCCCGAAAATCAATACCATAGCAGGGCGCAGTTACCGAAAAGCGAACGAGTAGGTGAAACATCGTATAAAAGCAAGCAAAATGGCATCGACAACAATCAACGATTATTATTCCGTAGGAATGAATGATACACAAATTGAACTAAAAGTCACGATTCAGAATACACAACTTTCGCGATCGACAGTTCGGTTAAACAAGCAATTAATCGGCGAGTATAACGATTCCTTTAAGGTTACCTTAGGAAGCGCAACTGAAATATTAGGTTCTATACTTTATGTTGATACTACCGAAACCGATATTGACCCGGATGCGGATATGATAAGTTTCGTCATAGAACTATCGGGAGGGCCAAATCCTTATAAAAATCAAAGGGCGCAAACCGTTTCACCCGGCGGGTATGTGTTATATACCGCCGAAATAGCTTTAATTCCTTAAATCCGTTACTAAAGCTTACGAACTATGAAAAAATACAGCTATACTATACTGCTTGCTATACTTCTTATTGTTTTTGCCAATAACAGGCTTATCGCTCAAAGCGAAGTTGATACTACGGTGAGCCTCGATATATTAACCATCCCAAATTCCCCCGCATTTAATTTACTTGAAATCAGCCCTGCCGCAGTCGATAAACCAACTACTCCAAATGATTTTGCCATTTCGGTTGCCAATGCGAGTAATAATTTTTCGCTGCTGCCTAAGAATTATGCAGTCGAATTTCTACCAATCAGCTTTTTCCCGAAAAGTAAAAATTCGTATGCCAGATTTACCAACGATACCAATTATGTGAAAACATGGAATGAAAAACTCTGGAATACGGTTTCCCAGACATTCCTGATTTCAGGAGGGTTTTCGACCGAAGATTCTGTAAATACAACCATGCCCGATTTTATTAAAACCCGATCGGGGGTTGGATTTAAGTTTTCGCTGGTTCGGGGTAAAATAGACCATGATTTTGAGGCCTATAAAAATTCCATTGATTCGGTCCGCGTGCGATTAAAGGCATTGCACGACGATAATGAAGCCTTTTTAACACGCATACGCGAAAACGACGCCGTTTTGAAATCGTTGGATAGAGAACGCGACTCAAATGTTGCCATACAGGTTCATACCGCAAAAGAAATTAAAGACCCTGTTGCCCGGACCGAAAAACTCGATAACCTTAAAAAGGAGCTCAGCAATATTAATATCCAGAGAGACTTAAGGATGGAGTTACTGAAACAGGAACGAATGAATTCGGAGATAGAATATGCCAAAGAACTTAAAAAGTCGATTGAGCAGATTAAATTTAAACGCTATGGGTTGATGGTCGATTTTGCGGGGGGCATGGTGCTTGGGTTCCGGAATGATGATTTCCAAAACAGCATTGTGCAGCAATATGCATTTTGGTTCAACGGGGGATATGCCTGTAAGAAAGGATTTAGCTTTATGGGTGTTGCCCGGTATTCGAACGCATTAAATGCTATTACCGATGCTCAGGGAAGCAAAAAGGATAAAGCTTTTTATGATTTAGGCGGCAAGATTGAATTCCAGACCGATGACAATAAATTTTCGGTTAACGGCGAGATTATCGACCGTATTTCGACTGCTACGCCGCTAACCAGGTATACCTTTAATGCAAGCTACCAGGCAGGCAAAAACCAGGCGCTCACCTTTTCGGTCGGAAAAGCTTTTGCAGGAACGGCTCAATACGGCGGCAACCTGATTGCCGCGCTTAATTATATAAAAACATTCGGTTCGAACCGAAGTGTTGTGCCTTCCAATTAACCGAATTGGTGCTAGTTAAGGAAAATAAGGAAAAGCGGTTGTGCTTACTGCAGAATGCACTGTGCTATGTGTTAAGTGCTAAGTGCCTGGAGAGTGTGTAATACAGGCAAATAAGCTGTTAAAAAATGCTTATGGAGTGCTGTGTGCATAGTGCTGCGAAAGTATAGTACCGGGCACAAAGTACTTATCCGCTAGCAAGGCAAAATGCAAATTGCTGATAATGCTTATTCATTTATTAGTGAAGGCCAATATGTTATGTTCATAATATTGTTAATATTTATTCCATATACAGCACATAATACGGAGCATAATTTGCTATATTTGATTCACTATATATAAAAATAAATGTACTATTGTTTCGCGTTTGCCGCTTAAAGTATTGTTTACTGCGCCTGCTGTATTACTATCATTACTCAATTAGAATTTATGCACTGCCGGTTAGTATGGAATTACAGAATAAAATTTTGACTATAAATATTGCTAAGCCGGATTAAAACAGATGAGCTTGTAAATTGATATGAATATTCCCGGAGAACTATTTTATTAAAAATTTACCGCCTACAATTATTAACATTGGCTTATACCTATAAGTAATTGCTATTAAAGATCATCGGAACATGGATCATCTTTCAAAAAACAGCTTCTCAATCGCAATAAATGGCCCCTGAAGCTGCCTCTAGGCCCTTAGTTTACATTGCTTAGCACTATAAACCCGTTGCGGAGCCCTTCGTACAAGGTGCGATGCCCGCTAAATTCAATGCGATGCCCAACGTACAAGTTGCATTGCAAAAGGCGAAGGCCGGGGAACCAAAGGCGAAGGCCGGGAAATAAAAAATGAAGGCCGGACAGCCTGCAGTATATACTGCGGAACCCAGGGCGAAGCCTGGCGAACCAAAGGTGATGAACGGAGATCCAAAGGTGATGAACGGAGATCCAAAGCTGAGGGCTGCGGAACCAAAGGCGAAAGCTGCGGAGCTTATGGCAAATGCTGTGGAATGCAGCATGGAGTATTTCACGCATACTATTAATTATGCAAAGCTCGATAGCTGTAAAGCAAAATATGGTATTGAATTGCAAAAAAAACAAAATAGCAGTAAGCAATACATATATAAATTTAATGTTCAACCTCTAAATTGTACCTTTATGAACGAACGTGTGGTTGCCACAGAGCAATCGTTTAAAGGAGTCTCCGGCGTATTGAAGCGCAAAGCCGATGATTTTTCCGCTTTTACTTCGGTGGCAGAAGATGTGATTATTCTCGACGGTTTAATTACCGATATCGACACTCAGACCGATATCCTTGATATCAGTACCAAAGGATATACCGAAACTAAAAACGCAGCTAAAATTTATGCTGTAACCATCGCACTCAGGCCGGTATCGACGCGAATAATGGCGTATGCATGCAAAAACAGGCTCGATGTATTAAAAAATGAGATAAACTTTACCGAAAAGGCGCTGCTGAAGAAAGCTGATAAACGGCTGGTTAATATTTTGCGCGTATTCCTTAAAAATGCCCGTATATATCTCCCCGATATGTCCTCCCTGGGACTTACCGAAGATATGATCAATGCCCTCGAAGCAGCTATAGCCGATTTCGAAGCTAAACTTTTGGGAACCCCTCAATACCTGGGCGAACAGAAAGCCGCAAAGCAACGGATTGCTAAAGATATAGCTGATGGCGAAATCCTGCTTAAAAATGATATTGACCCTATAACGGAGATTATCAGGGACGATAAACCGGCTACATATGCTGAGTATCAGAACGCGCGCAAGATCAAATTGCCTCCAAGGCGTAAGCTGGCTTTAAAAATTAAGGTATTCGAAAGCGGCAGTTTACAATTGCTGTCGGGCGTAACTCTCACCATTACACCCGATACCAATGGCGATTTAATGAAAGCAGGGGCCGATTTACAAAAAACGGTTAAGCGTACATCGCCTTTTGGAGCATCGCAGGTTAAAAACCTTTCGGATGGCAAGTACCTTATTACGGCCGAAAAACCGGGACTTGAACCCAAAACTGCCACCGCCTATATAAGCAGTGGACAGACATGCATTGTAATTATCGAAATGACTGCATTGCAGTAAAGTGTGCGAAATGTCCCGGCTACGCAAGGACCCGGGACATTGTTTTATATTAAACCCAACTTACGCAATAGCTGGCGAAGGCGGAACAGTTGTGTTTTTGGGTTAACCCCGGTATAGAATATTTTTGTTTGTATGCCCGCGCGGTAGCGGGGTGCAAATAATTCAGTTCAATTTATTTTTTTGCTGGTTTTTCATTAATTTTATAGTTTTAAATATTAAAGTGAAAGCGATACGGCAATACCGATTGATGCATAGAGGTAAGGAGCGGTTGTTCCTCGAATTTGAGTATAATAC
>CAIWMA010000424.1 GCA_903913645.1 uncultured Bacteroidales bacterium
ATCCATCGGATAAGAAGATTCATCAATCGCTTTGTAAAAATTCGGGTTATTAGCTGTTGCGTTGCTGCATTTGTATAGCCCATAATCAGTAGCTGTAAGTAATACATCATGATTGTTAGGATCCATTATGATTTTTCGTATTTGATGCTCCCGTTGGGTTGTTGTACAGCGTTAAATATTTTTGTCCAATGATTCCCTCCGTCCATGGATCTATATATACCAGTATTTTGGCAAAGACCACTACCAGGTATATAGTAGTTGAACTAAACCGCCCCCTTGCGGAGGCGGCAATTTGATGGTAACTTTAAGGTGCAAACTTTAAATTTAGCCATCATGAAAAATCAAACTTCTCATTATGTTGAGTTGCTTATCCATGAGATGCAGCTTCGCAACTACAGTTCACGAACAATCCATACTTATAGTGAGCTTATGTCAAAGGTAGAAATTTTTTATTCACTACCTCTTTCCCAAATTACATTACAACAGTTCAAGGATTACCTCCTGCGCCGGATTACCGGCGAATCCATTTCTACATCGATGATCAATCAGTACATCAGTGCATTCAAAATCATGCAGGTTGATGTACTTAAACAGGACTGGGAACAGATCAGGATTAAACGCCCCAGGCGTGAGAGGAGGCTCCCGGTAGTTTTATCACTTGGCGAAGTAGAAAGACTGATTGCCCTCACCCGAAACATTAAACACAAGGCTATTATTATGCTGGCCTATTCTTCAGGGCTCAGGCGACAGGAAATCCAGCTGATTAAACCTTCAGCCATCGATTCTGCCCGTATGCAGGTGCATGTGGTACAGGGCAAAGGCAAAAAAGACCGTTACACCATACTCTCAACCAAGGCGCTGGAAATACTACGGTTGTATTACAAAATTGAAAGGCCATCTTGCTATCTGTTTGAAGCACAGGGCAAAAAGGGGAGCCCTTTATCTGATACAACCCTGAACTGTATTGTCAAACAACTTGCAGCAAAAGCGGGTATAAAGAAACAGGTTTCTTTTCACACACTCAGGCATTGCTTTGCTACACATTTGTTGGAGAAGGGAGTCAATCTGAAGCTGATCCAGCAATTTATGGGGCATGTATCGATCAAAACCACTTCAGGTTACCTTCACCTGGTAAATGTTAATCCATCAAGCGTAGTGTCTCCATTGGATTCCATGAATGTATGAATTAAGCGGCCATGGAAAACAAGAGACAAAGCGTTGACCTTGCTGATATTTTCAGCGGGCAGGCAACGGATTTTCTACAGAATCACAACCTGTGTCCTGAGCAGGTAAAAGCCTTCAATGCGATCATACAATGCCGTACTGCTGCACTGGGTGGGCACATTGATCGTTGCGACAACTGTGGCTATACCAGGCCATCGTACAACTCATGCCGCAACAGGCATTGTCCCAAGTGCCAGTTTGTGAAAAAAGCACAATGGGTTGATAAACTTGCGGCAAACCTGCCACCGGTCAAGCACTTTCATGTTGTGTATACTATACCAGCTTGTTTGCATAAACTATTTTATATTAACCAGAGCAAAGCATACAGCCTGCTTTTTGAGGCTGCAGGCAAAGCATTGTTGCAGTGCGCCGCTAACCCCTCGTTTCTTGGTGCTCAATCAGGTGCTGTTGCTATTTTGCACACCTGGGGGCAAACGCTGGTTTACCATCCGCACATTCATATGATTGTGCCTGCAGGTGGACTTTCAGAAGATCAGATGGAATGGATACCTGCCGGCAAAAAGTTCTTTCTGCCGGTTAAAGCACTTAGTTCCGTATTCAGGGGAATCCTGTGCCGGTTGCTCGAACAGGCTGTGGCTAATGGTGAAATCAAACTACCGGATGAGGGTCTGAACTTCAGTTCAATCAAAAACCAATGTTATCAGAAACAATGGGTGGTTTACTGTGAAAAGCCTTTTTCCTGTGCCGAGAACCTGATACAGTACCTGGGCAATTACACTCACCGGGTAGCTATCTCTAATCACCGAATCCGCAATTACCAAGATGGCAAGGTGAGCTTTTGTTATAAAGATTACAAATCGGCAGGGATAAACAAGATGATCACGCTTGATGCGGATGAATTTATCAGACGCTTTCTGCAACATGTGCTGCCCTGTGGATTTTACAAAATAAGGTACTTTGGTTTTATGGCCATGTGCAATATGAAACTAAAGTTACAGACTTGTTTTGATCTGATTGAAAAAGCTGCTTTCCTTCCAATACTAGAAGGCCTTAATGCATTGGAGGTGTGGCGCAGCATTACAGGCAATGATCCGTTACGCTGCCCCAAATGCAATACCGGGAAAATGATACCTCAATTAAATATACCCGTAAACCACCTGAAAACAGGTTAAAATCCATAACCCGCCAGTTCTTTGAATGGCACTTCTATTACTCAGTGGCTCGTTAAAAGCCATGATGGAATTGGTATGTCTCAGCATGAACAAAATTATCTGAATCAATGACTGTAAACGAGATTATTGTAAAAATCAAACTTCCTAAAACAATACTATACTGTTTAAATCCCGAATATTAAAATAGAATCCCCATAGCGGCATAGTCCAACTCGGTTTTATTCATCATTCCCTTCACAACTTTCAAATTACTTTTCATTAATTTGCTTGCATCTACCCTTTCTTTATATATTTGTGTGGGAACGATGAATAAAACGCTAAACGTTAGCGAAAATTAATAAACGAATTTCTTTCCATTGTGCCCGGCACACTTTTGCAACAATAACTTTAGAATTAAGCGGCGATATTGCCGCAGTACAGAAGGTTTTGGGTCATACCAAGATAGAAACAACGCAATTGTATGCAAAAGTTCTTGATAATCAAAAACAGGCTGCTGTAGATAAATGGATTCAATTTATGGAAGATATGGCTACAGAGTTATGGGAAGAAGCAAACAACGCGAACGAGGAGAACTGATGAATAAAGAAACAAAAGACAAGGTGTGTAACGTAGCTAATAAGATTGCCGAAGGTACTGGTGAGGTTA
>CAIWMA010000425.1 GCA_903913645.1 uncultured Bacteroidales bacterium
ATACCTTCATGGTTTATTGTTGTTGGAGTGTGAAGCACGGTCCGAAAACCGCAAAAAGGCCCAGATCCGGCAGGCAGGCTTCCCTCAGCTGAAGTACCTGCAAGATCTATCTCGTGAGGATCTCCCCAAAGAAGCTCAAGAGTAAGCATTCGGTGAACCCCGTCTTTTAAATTGTCATCTTGTTTTTAAGTTTGGATTTTACTTAAAAAGACAAGCGATGTTTGATCCAAGACAATTTACAGCCCTCTATCATGAGTATCTGGAATCCGGCTTAACCGTCCGTAATTTTTGCACCAACCGCCATTTGAGGGAATCCAAGTTCTATTATTGGAAGAACAGGTTGAAAAGCCAACTGCCACCGAAGAAAGGTTTTGTGCCGGTGGTTTTCGAGAACGAACAAAAAGCCCGGACCTTCCATTTTCCAACTCCGATTCAGAACCAGCCCAGGAGCTTATCAAATTCGCCAGCTGCAAACTCCCCGGTTTCCTGTGAGATAAGCTACCCCAACGGAGTCGGCATGAAACTGAACGGTTTGCCAGATCTGGAGATGTTGCGCTCACTGTTGCTTTTAACGCATCAGTAAGATGTTCAGCCTTACATCGTCAATGAGATATTACCTGTACTCCATTCCTACAGATATGCGCCGGAGTTTTTATACCCTCAGCGGAATGGTGACCAATCTGATGAGTCGCAATGTCCAGGATGGAGACGTGTACATATTTATTAATCGCCCCCGTACCAGCATGAAGATCCTGCACATGGAATGGGGTGGTTTGGTGATCTACCACATGAAGTTGGAATCCGGCTGTTTCAAATTACCTGTATTTGATGAAAGTACCAATACGTTTCAAACCACCTGGCAGGATTTAATGATGATGGTTCAAGGTGTCACTATGGATGGAAAAGTAAGGAAAAGGAGAAGAAATATTATTTAAAATACCGCAAAATAGTTCGATTTATATTTGGTTATATTGCTGATAATTAGTAGCTTTAGACTATTAAAAACAGCGGAAAATGACAGTTGACGAAGAGGTTTTTTTACAGCAAATTTTACAGGATCGGGACCTGCTTTTCAGGGAAACATCCAAGCTTAAAAGCCAGCTTGTCAGCTATGAAAACTTCGAGTCAGAAAGGGTCTCTTACCAACAGCAGCTGGGCGAAAAGGATCAGACCATCAAAATGCTCCTACAAAAGGTAGAGACGCTTCTGCGGAAGATTTGGGGCAAATCCAATGAGAGATATATCAAAGAGGATCCACAGCAAAGGTGCCTCGACTTTGATGGACTCGACCTACTCCCGGAAGAAGAAGAACTTGCCACCAGTGCCAGGCAGGAGATAGAGCAGTACAAAACAATCCGTGTTCTTCTAAAGGTAAAAGGCCATCCTGTACGCAAGCCTCTACCGGAAAGCCTTCCGAGGGAAGAATGCCACATTTATCCGGATGATCTTGATCTGGAAAAGTGGACGGAACTGCAACCGGAGATAACCGAAGTATTGGAATGCAATCCAGAGAGATGGTATGTGCGCAGGATCATTCGTCACAAATATGCATTAAAGGATAAGAGCCTTGAGGTTGAGAAGCAAATCATCACAGCTCCCATGCCTGTACTGCCAATAGCCAAAAGCTATGCCGGAGCAACCCTTTTAGCTGATATCTGCATTAATAAATACGTAAATCATCTTCCCTTTTATCGCCAGATCCAGATGTTTCAGCAACAAGGCATAAGCATCTCAGCGGCCACCATCAACGGATGGTTCCAGGATGTGGCCGACCTGATGCGACCGACTTATTTCCGACTTAAGGATCTGGTTTTAAGTTCTGATTATGTCCAATGTGATGAAACCACAATCCCGATTATCAATAACGAAAAGCACAAGGCCATAAAAGGATATATCTGGATGATCCGAGCGGTGATGTGGGACCTGGTCTTCTTCCATTACGACCAGGGTTCCCGGGCACAAAAGGTAGCGCTGCAATTGTTTAAATATTACCAAGGGGTTCTCCAGACGGATGGCTACATAGTATATGATATTTATGAGAATAAGAAAGGGGTTCTCCCAATTGGTTGTTGGGCTCATAGTCGGCGGTATTTTATGGATAGTTTGAAGGAGGATAAAGCCAGGGCATCTTATGCGCTGGAACAAATTGGCCTACTCTATGACGTGGAACGACGTGCCGATCAGGAGCAACTCTCATATGAAGAACGATCCGAATTGCGCTGCCGACTATCTTATCCCATTATGGTTGTCTTTGAAAAATGGCTTGTTAATGAATATCCCAAAGTTTTGCCCAAAGGACGTATTGGGCAGGCTATCAAATACACTTATGGCATTTACCACAAATTGACCCGGTACCATCTGGACGGCCGCCTTAAAATAGATAATAATCTTGCCGAAAATGCAGTGAGAGGAATCGCTTTGGGTCGGCGTAACTGGTTATTCTGCGGAAATCATGAAGCGGCCGAAAATGCAGCAATCTTGTATTCAATGATGGGATGTTGCAAGGCAAGTGGGGTAAACTTCCGCGAGTGGATGATCTTCTTTCTGAACAATGTCCATAATTACGACAAGGATTACAGTAAAGACCTGGCTGAACTGCTTCCGCACAATTTTAAACTGCAAAATCCAAATTGTAACTCAACCCTCTCCTAAATCTTGCAAAGTTCTCTGAACATTTTGGAGAAACTTTGAGAATTTAATCCAATTCTTTACAAAAACAAGACGGGGTTCACCGAATGCTTACTTTGTAAACCTCTTTGTTGTTATTGTAGAGGTTACGATCGTAGTTTCTTGCTTCGGTCTGAAGTTTGTAAATGGCTCGTTTGACCAACTCTTCAGGGCAACCGGCTTTTTTGATCAAATAGTCGCGGAGCAGACCTTCCTCCACGTTGCTGTTATCGGCACGGTCTTCCCAATTACCAAGATATTGGTAGCCCAGATGGTCCCGGAATAACCGGACAATCCGGTTTTGTGTGGCCCGTTCGATCTCTCCGACGTTGCTCATTTTTTCCTTTTAGATTTCGTTAGTTTCTTTTTCAAGGCAATGCCTTTAGCCGTTAAACGATAACGCTGTTCCTGATGTGTTGGAATTTCAGGAATAGTCATTTCGATGCAGACTGATTCCAATGATGGATTAAGGTAATTTAAAACAAAAGTTTCTCTATGCCTCAATCCTAACAATTCTTGTATCTCAGCCCGCCTCATTTCCCCCTCTAAAACTAAAACAACTCTTTTTACAATTTCTGGGATTTCTTCAGTAGCTTGTCCGGTAGCTTGTCCGGTAGCTTGTCGGGTAGCTTGTCGGGTAGCTTGTCCGGTAGCTTGTCCGGTAGACTTACCAATAAATGATTCATTATCTGATGGATTAGCTTGTCGGGTTGCATCATTTACTGCTTGTCCGGTATCATGTCCTGTATCATGTGCGGTATCATGTGCGGTTACATCCATAGTAG
>CAIWMA010000426.1 GCA_903913645.1 uncultured Bacteroidales bacterium
CAATAATTACATTAAGATGCATTAACCAGGTTAAATTCAAAGCCTGAATATCAACTAATGTACCAAAAAACGTAATTGTATGTAGGACAGTATTATGATAAATGAAATTCATTTTACTGCTATTTTTATTTTGGTACAACTGTCCCGAATTTGGTATAAAGCCAAAATAAAACCCAAGTTTGTACTTGCTGTTCCAAAACCGGCCTATTTTTCGATAAAGATACGATTTTTCAGTACCTAGGATTAATCTAACAAATAATTATTTTCATCAAAAACTTTATAAATGTAAATTGCTGATATCAAAATATATCCAAAAGTAGAATTATTAATAATTACTAATACTTTAATGTCTTTATATTAAGGAGGAAAATAGACTTTAATCAAAACAGCCAATAAAAGTTTGTTTATAGACATATTTAATACCCTCACTGCAACCATGAACCATATCGGCTTCTTTAATTTGGACGGTCCGTCTAAATTTGTTAAAAACTAAATTGAATTAACATTACAAAATGACATTATTTATTTAATTTCGCAGCGCTTACTGTTTTCAATTAATTAATTTACACATAATGAAACTTGACAAGATCTTTGGTTTTCTGGTTCCTAAGGACCGAAAGTTTTTCCCGCTTTTTAACGAGGCTGCCGACAATCTGGTTTTGGCTTCTGAGCTCTTAATCAAATTGATCAGAGAAGCTGATCTGAACAAACGGCAAGATTACATGAAAGCCATAAAAGATGCAGAACACGTAGGGGATGACCTGACACGAAAATTAATGGATGAGCTTAATGGAACCTTTATCACTCCGTTCGACAGAGAAGATATACATGAACTGGTAAGCAAAATGGATGGTGTAGTTGATTATATCAATGCAGCTTCAAAGAGAATCCATTTTTATAAATTAGCTACATTTCCTGAAGAATTTGTATTGATTGCTGACATTATACATTCAGCTAACAAAGAAATACAATTTGTTCTGAGAAGCGTTAAAAACGTGAATGATTTCAAAGATTATTCAACTTCGTGGCAAAAAATCAGTGATATGGAAAGCCAGGTTGATGATATTTACCAGTCGTACCTTGCAAACCTGTTTGAATTTGAAGCAAATGCAATTGACCTGATTAGGAAACGTGATATTCTGACAGCTTTAGAAAAAGCAATTGATAAATGTGACGACGTTGCGAATGTTTTCTCCACGTTAGCAGTTAAAATGGGTTAATTGAAGAATTCGATATTCGCTTTTGATTCTGAAAAAATAATCTAACAATCCTAACCGATTAATTAGCCACTGATGGACTTTACCCTTTTGATTGTTATAATCACGCTTGCATTTTTATTCGATTTTATCAATGGTTTTCATGATGCAGCAAATTCAATTGCAACCATTGTTTCTACCAAAGTATTAACTCCATTTCAAGCTGTATTATGGGCCGCCTTCTTTAATTTTTTAGCTTATGCAATATTCGAACTGAAAATTGCCGACACAATTGCTAAGGTAGTTGATACTAATGCAATTACACTGCATGTTATACTTGCAGGTATTATTGCCGCAATTTTATGGAATCTTTTAACCTGGTATCTTGGTATTCCATCAAGTTCATCTCACACGCTTGTTGGTGGTTTTGCAGGAGCGGCAATAGCACATGCGGGATGGGGTGTTGTGCATTCAGATAAAATCATAAAAATAGCTGCTTTCATTTTCCTAGCACCAATCCTTGGAATGATTATATCTTATTTCATTTCAGTCCTTTTATTGAATCTTTTAAGGAAAGGCAACCCCCATATTCTAGAAAAATACTTTAAACAACTTCAATTATTATCGTCTGCTTTATTTAGTCTTGGCCATGGTGGAAATGATGCTCAAAAAGTAATGGGAATAATTGCAGCAACTTTAATGGTATATTTTCATGGTGTTGATCCGTCACAAATTCCTCATTGGGCACAAATTACAATGTTAAATGGGAAAATACATGCTATCCCTCATTGGGTCGTTTTTGGCTGTTATACTGCAATAGGGATCGGAACTCTGTCAGGTGGATGGCGTATTGTTAAAACTATGGGTACAAAAATAACCAAACTCACTCCATTCGAAGGTGTTGCAGCTGAAACTGCCGGAGCAATACTTTTATTTGGTACTGATGCTTTTGGTATTCCTGTTAGTACAACTCATACCATCACGGGTGCTATTATGGGAACCGGCTTAACCAAACGAGTAACGGCTGTTCGCTGGGGTGTTACTATAAATCTTTTGTATGCATGGATTCTGACAATTCCTGTATCAATGATAATTGCAGCATTGGTTTATTACATTTTTGTATGGTTGGGGTATAACTAGATTGTAAGAGTTAGCCTACACTTTTAGACTTTTCTTAGTCGTTACCAAAAATACCAGACCCAATTCTAACAATTGTACTTCCTTCCTCAACTGCTAATTGATAATCGTTGGACATCCCCATCGAAACTTCACAAAAATTAGGCTCCCTTGCAAAATACCTTGATTTTATTGAATTAAAGATACTGAACAAAGTTTTAAACTCTGTACGGATTTGATGTTGATCCTCAGTATAAGTTGCCATTCCCATGACACCTTTTACGGAAATGTTTGATAATTCATGAAATAAATTATCATCAAGCATCCGGAATACTTCATCATTTGAAAAACCATACTTGGTTTCTTCGGCGGCAATATGAAATTGCAGCAGGCACGGAATACAACGATTAATTTTTATTCCTTCCTTATTAATTTCGATTAACAATTTCAAACTATCAACGCTATGAACCAATTTTACAAAGGGTACTATATTTTTGACTTTGTTTGTTTGCAAATGGCCAATGAAATGCCAGTCAATATCCGTCGGCAAGATTTTATATTTAGATTCAAGTTCAAGAACCCTGTTTTCGCCAAAAATCCGTTGACCTATTTCTCTGTAAAGTATTTCAATTGATGCTGCAGGTTTAGTTTTCGAAACCGCTACAATTTTAACATTTGAAGGAAGAGTATTCCTTATTTCATTTAACCTATCAACTAAATTCATTGGTCCAATCCTATAGAACTACAAACCTACATGATTTAAATAAAATTTGCAAAAATGAAATCGCAATAAACTGCTTTGTTATATGCAGACTGGATAATAGCAAGAATATCTTTTCAATTTTGCCCCTTAGTGCCAGGAATATACACTGGAGGTTCCGAGCGAAGCCGGCGGATCAGTTCAACCTGATAATTCCCATTCTCTTCGTTCCTGAAATTATGTCTCTTTTATTAATATTTTGCTATCCGAACTTTAGGTTACCCTTACATCTCAAGTTAACAGGTGTTAAACATCTTTTAAATATATATATATTTAAACCCTAATTATTTTATATAATCATTTCATTATCAAGAGTGAAGAAACTTTTTTTTTCAACTGAGTAAAATAGTTAAAAAAAAATAATTTTCGTGGTGTCCAACGTATTACTTTTAGCTAATTTTCGAATTAATAAGTGTATAATATTGCGCACAATTCATCAAAAGTAAAATTATATGTACTATTTTTAATAAAAACATGGAATTTATTATTTGTACCAAAAAAAATACTTATCATTGCCCTTAGTTGTCTGATTAATAAATAGTTTAAAGTACACAATACATTAATTGAGCTAGTAGAAGTAACTAAATGAGAATTTTTAAACAAGAATTTATAAGTAACGTTCACAGGCAAAAGAAACATAGTCTGATCCGGATAATATATTTTTATCCTATTGTTTTCTTTTTGGTTGGATTAAGCACTATTACAGCATACTATACCTGGCTTCAGATATATAAATACAATAATCAGGTTGAAAAGTTAAAAAAAGAATTTCCGGAAAAACAACGTACAGAACTAAAATCCAGGGTTTTGCTACTTAAGGATTATATATATTGGGTTAAATCTCATCCTGACGATTATATTATTCAACATTTAAACAACAGAATACTGACTTCTGAAACTTTACTGAAAACTTACTCAGGTTCACTAAACTTTAAAAATAATGAATTGCCTGATGCGCTAAGGGACACATTAACTGAATTAAATCGGATATCCGGAAATAAAATATGTATTCTGAATAAAAATCAAGAAGTCATCTTTCCGACTGACCCTGTGAAAAAAACAAGAGCGAAAGAAACCTCCTGGATAAAGATTAATGATTATAAGCTGGAAGATTTTGTGTCATTTGTATCAGATATCAAAAAACAAAACCTAAAGAAAACAGATCATCAGTCGTACCTCCTTTTAAAAAGTACATTTGAAGGAAAGATACAGATCGGGATCACTTTCAATCCAGACCAAACAAGCAGCCTGCTACAGGAAGTAGTTTTGGATAGTCTGAGTAATGTAAAGTATTGCAACAATGAATA
>CAIWMA010000427.1 GCA_903913645.1 uncultured Bacteroidales bacterium
ATAATCATTTTTTATTTTGTGGTACATTTACGGATGATCAAAATGTATTTAATTTTATATTTGATTTGAAAAAAGTTTATATATTTAGTTTGATTCTAAATAGCAACATCGTTTTTGCGCTCAGACTCTTCTTTCAGCTCTTCCTTCATCTCTTCTACCACTTCGTGCATACCTTTCAATGAATTGTGTACTTTAGCCCAGGCTTCATTCATCTTCCGGTTAAACTCTTCACGGGATTTCAGGTATTCCTGCCAATCATTATTTCTTTTTTCGGCTTTATAGTCCTTACTGTTCTGGTTTATAGGATTTACACTCTGACTGTTGTCCTTCATTTCAATCCACTTCGATAAAGTCCTGGTTGAATGGTCGATACGGTCATAGATAGACCGGAGCTGTTCGTCAGTGCTCCTGTATTCCATATCTGTTGAATCATTAAAAGATTGAGGATGGATTTTAACTGTCTTACCTGCATCATTACTATTTTCAGAGCCAGGATCTGTTTTCATTGCCCTTACGCTTTCGCGCAAAGATACCAGCAGCTCATAGGTCTTTTTACTGGTTTCGATGCTTTCGCAAGTAAGTGATTTTATCCGCTCAATATCGGGAGCATTTAGAATGGCAAAAACAAGCTCCATTTCCGATTTGAATTCGCAGCGTTCGTGTCCGCATGATTTACCTGATTGCAGTTGTCCGGCAATGGCATCTTCTTTTGTCCTCATGCAAACCGGACAGGTGCGGGGGCGGCTTTTTGGCCCGATGTAAAGATCATTCTTGTTTTCCATCAGTTTTTGGCGTTATAGGAGGTAGTATTTTTATCTTCGGAGCTGGTTGTAACGGAGTAAGGATTTTTATCTTTTTCTTTCCCTCAAGCGCCGCTTTTATTTCCTTGCTGAAAGTACAATTTGCATGGCCGCAACTGCTGCCTTTTTGCACTTGTTCGCGAACAGCGGCTTCTTTTTTACGTTTGCAGATATTGCAAATAGTAGGGCCGGTGGAGGTTCCCTTTTTCATTAGGCTTACAGATAAATCAAGAAAGAAAGTTTCCACAAATAACACAAATGGGGCACCAATTGACTCAAATGTACATGTTGCCTATAATGGCTTTGTGAAGTAGTTATCATCCGGGCAGATTATTTAAGAGTTCTTTCATTTTATCAAGAAGAGATGCCTGGCTTTCGGAGAACGCACCCTCGTTAAGCATTACCCTTATTTCATTAAGCCTGGCAAAACAGGGAGAAACTGAGTTGTAGGGTTTTTCGCCATATTTATCATTCAGCAAATGTTCAATCTCCTTTATTTTCATTTCCCAACTCTGCATGTTTTGATCCAGGCTTTCATTTGTTTTATCACGGCCTTTAAGAACTGATTTAAGATCGTCAATGGCCTGTGATAGTAAGATCAGAATTTCTTCTCTCTTAATCTTTTCATTTCGCATATCCTTTAAGCTCACAGGAGTAACCTTTTTTTTATTAAGATTTGATGAATCAATGTTCCTGGCATAAAAAATTTTATCCGGATTTTTCCCGAAAGGCCGGGTTACAGAAAGAGTGGGATCATTAAGTGAAACAAGAAATATTTCCTTAAAATCGCGAACACTATTATTCCTTACTTTAAATCCAAGGTATTCCTGGTTTACATTATCCACAACTATACCTGCCTGGTGGGGTGCATAATACATACTTTTAAGGGTTCGATAATCGACGGTTGAATAGAAAGCGCCAAATGTAGGATGGGAATGTATCCAGATGAGCTGCAAAAGATTCTGATCTTTGGCTTTTTGCAGGATTCGAAGCTGATCCTGAATGGAGATTTCGCAAAACACGGAGGAAGTGCCCTGGCCGTAACCAGCTTCAAAATGAGTGCCAACTATAAATCTACCAAAACGGTCGCTGCAATAATGTCCCAGAATAATTCCTGAAGCTTCGTTATTATGGATGGTATATTCATTGTTCGCTCTTTGCACAAATTTGTTCCATGCCGGTTCATCAATATAGATTGAAAACTCAGGGATACTGTTTGCATGTAGAAGGGAACGATCGCTAAAAAGATCCTTTATTCCTTCATTGTTTATTTCGGCAAGTGAACAAGGTTCTACTACGGACCTTTTACCTATAATCATCTTAACAGGTTTTTGGCTATTTCAAAGTAG
>CAIWMA010000428.1 GCA_903913645.1 uncultured Bacteroidales bacterium
AATTATACTAAAATCTAAAACAATGGAAATATTGGTTAATATACTTCTTGTAATTCTGGCTTTCTTCTTTATGGAGTTCATGGCCTGGTTTACCCATAAGTATGTGATGCATGGGTTTATGTGGTTTTTCCACCGGGATCATCATATAAGGGATGGACGCAAGATTGAGTGGAATGATGTGTTTGCCGTGATATTTGCTGTTCCAAGCATATTGTTGATTTACCTTGGAGCGATGATTCCAAACCATATTTTGCTGAGTATAGGCATTGGTATTATGCTTTATGGTGCAGCTTACTTCATGTTTCACGATGTATATGTGCATCAGCGGATACCAATATTGAAAAACTTCTCAAACCGATATTTGCGTGCCACGGTAAAAGCACACCTCGAACATCACAACCCGCATGCAGAGTATAATTATGGGTTTCTGATTGCTCCTTTGAAATATTACAGGGAGGAATTTGGCAGGAAGAAGTAAGGTATAATCTGCTAGCTGTAAGATAGGAGTTATAAGATATAAGTTATAGGATGTGAGTTGTGAATTTTAAATTATGGGTCTTTTAATTTTAAAGCGATCTGAATGGATAAATGGCTATATATTTTCATTAACCTGGGTGCAATTAGTATCCCTTTTCTAGCCGGCTTTGATAAAAGACTAAGATTTCAGAATCAGTGGAAATTCCTGTTTCCGGCTATACTGATGACCATGGTCGTTTTTATTCCGTGGGATATGGTGAAAACATACCTGGCTGTATGGGGATTTAATCCAAGATATTTATTGGGATTTTATATTGGAAACCTGCCGGTTGAAGAATGGTTGTTCTTTATTGCTATTCCGTATGCATGCCTGTTCACATATCACTCATTAAATTACCTGGTAAAAAAGGATTTTCTTGGGCCATTTTCTGACCGGATAACCCTCATATTGGCAATAGGATTGCTGGTTATTGGCTTGTTTAATACCGGCAGACTGTATACTTCGGTAACTTTTATTTCGACCGGTGCATTCCTGGTTTTCCACCTTTATTTTATTGGTGGCAGATATATGGGCCGGTTTTACCTGATGTATTTGGTTACGCTTATTCCGTTTTTTATTGTAAATGGTTTGCTGACAGGCTCATTTATTCCTGGCGAAGTTGTATTTTATGATAATACACAAAACCTGGGAATACGTTTAGGCACCATTCCAGTGGAAGATATGGTTTACGGATTGCTGATGTTACTGATGAATGTTACCTGGTTCGAATATTTCAAAGACAGATTCAATAAAAATCTCGTCTCGCCGACTTAAGTGTTGAGATCTTTTCTCTCAAAATAAACTGAATTACTTTGTTTCAGATCTTCTCCTGTAGGGCTTTGGAAAACCCGGAGATCAAATTGTGGAACAATAGCGAGGATATGATCGAAAATATCGGACTGAACTTTTTCGTAGCGGATAAAACCAGTCTCCAGTGTAAAAGCATAAATTTCGATAGGAATTCCGGATGAGTTCGGCTGTAGTTGGCGAACCAGCAGATCGCTCTTGTTATCCACCGAAGGATGATGCGCAAGGTATTCTTCGAGATAGGCCCTGAAAACACCAATATTTGTTTGGCGTTTGCCATTAATGAATACGGAATTGTCAATATTATTTTCCTTATTATAGTTTTCCAATTCAGCCTCTGTACGGTCAATATATTCCTGCAGGATTGTTATTCTCCTGAATTTATCCAGCATCTGCTGAGTGCAGAATTTAACACTCGACATATCAATGCTGATGGAACGTTTCATTCGCCGTACACCTGAGTCTTTCATCCCGCGGTAATTCTGGAAAGATTCTGAAACCAGCGAATAAGTAGGAAGAGTTGAGATGGTATTGTCGAAATTCTGAACTTTAACTGTCGTAAGAGAAATTTCGAGTACGGTTCCATCGGCACCAAATTTTGGCATGCTGATCCAGTCGCCCTGCCGAACCATATCGTTTGCCGAAAGTTGAATTCCACCTACAAATCCAAGGATTGGATCTTTAAAAATGAGTAAGAGCACAGCCGAAAAAGCGCCCAGCCCTGTAAGCATATAGAACGGTGACTGATTGAATAAAAGTGAAATTATAAGTAGGAAAACAACGATAAAGACTACGATTTTTGCTATTTGAATATATCCTTTTATAGGGTGATACATAGCAAATTCACTTTTCTGATACATAGCGTATATCGCGTTCAGAAAGGAATTTAATATGAGCAGAAAGATTACAATTATGTAAAGGTTGGTGAGTTTTAATGCTGCCGGTACCAAGGCGGGGAAATCATCAAGAGTTATAGGAATTGACTGATATATCAAAATTCCCGGAACCAGAAAAGCCATTCGTTGAAAAACCTTATATTCAATAAGTACATCATCCCAGTTGCTGGCCGTTTTGGCGGCAATCTTCTTTAGTACACGGTTAATTATAAACTTGGAGATATAATAAAATGCGACACAGGAAATCAACACCAGAATAAAATCTGAAATGCCGGCTGTCCTGGTAGCTGTTTCAGCAGAAACTCCAGCTTTTATTAACCACAAGGTGACAGTTTTAACAAATGATTCAAACATAATATGATTTTGTATGAATTAATTTTAAGATTGAATTCTAAAATCCTGGAAATGCAAAATTCTCAGCCACCGGCTAATTTAGCTTTATATCCTGCTTTGGTTATTAATTCCATCACTTTTGTTCTGAAATCGCCCTGTATCAGAATTTCATTGTCTTTAGCCGATCCGCCGACTCCGCATTTGCTTTTCAGCAAACGGCCCAATTCTTCCAGGTCGTTCTGTGTGCCAACAAAGCCGGTAATAAGTGTAACCTGCTTGCCACCTCTTGATTTCTTGTCAAGCATCACACGCAGGTTTTGCTGCTGTGGTGGCAGTGTCACAGGCTCTGCATTCCCTTCAAGCAGGTAATTGTAATGTGGGTTTGTTGAATAAACTATTCCGGTGGGTTTAGCTTTTTTTGACATGTTTTTATATAGGGATTAGGTTTCTGGATTTAGGGATTAGGGTTTTCGAAACTCTTCCTCAAACCCATAAATTCAGAAACTTGAGATGCTGAAACTTGAAACGCTGAAACCTGAATCATTGAAACTTTGAATTCTTACCATTAACTATTAACGATTCTCAATTTGCCATATTCCTACGGAACAATAACGCGCAACGCCAGTGGTTTTATACTGATAGTAACAGGTGATTTTATAATTTTCGCTTCACCGTCGATATTCATGAGAGGATCTGTAATGTTTTCGATTGTGATTTCTTTTCCTCTGAAATATTCTGCATAGCCTGATTTTGCTGGTGTGCCCATCATCATGTGATATCCGATATTCATCAGTTGAGTGGCAGGCATTTTTTTAATCACACAAATATCCAGGTAACCATCATCCACTTTTGCATCAGGAGCAATACGGGTATTAAATCCAAACTGATTGCTATTGGCAAAGATAATCATAAGCGCATGTTTCTCCATGCTGATGCCATCGATAGTCAATTTATACGTCAATGGTTTGTATGAACTGAATTCGTTTAAAGTGATCTGCATATAAGAAATCATTCCCCGGATGAATGTTTCAGAGAATTTCTGGGCCACATGAGCGTCAAAACCAATTCCGGCAATGCTGGTGTACAACAAATCGTTAACCGTCGCAACATCCATAAGTTTTGAGTTGCCGCGGATAATGGTCCGCAGGGCAAGTGCGTAACTCATCGAAATTCCAAGGCAACGCGCCAAACCGTTACCTGAACCGGCAGGAAGAATCCCCATAGGAATCCCGGTGTTAACCATTGCACAGGCAACTTCATTTACTGTTCCATCTCCGCCTGAAGCCACCACAATATCAGCTCCATTGTTTACGGCATCCCTGGCAATTTCAGTTGCATGGCCCGCACGTTCGGTAAATACAACTTCAGGAATAAACCGGGATGATGGAATTATATTTCCAGCCAGTAACTCAATCACCACCTTGCTTTTAGGCGTAATACCGGCTTTTGGATTAACTATAAATACAATTTTCTTTTTGCTTTCAATCATATACTATTTAATAGATAGCTTATTTTCAATCAACCGGTTATTGTATTGCTGAATGACAGCTTTCAGTAATTTGCCTCTCTGATATTTATAGGTACCTGTCTGCAAAGACATATCTGATATTTTTTGGAGCCTTCTAGATCCGAAAGATGGAC
>CAIWMA010000429.1 GCA_903913645.1 uncultured Bacteroidales bacterium
GATTTGGCATGACTATCAGAAAGAGATAGCCTCGGATAACTATTACTACGCGCGAAGTTGTATCAGGCAAAATTTCTTTCCCGGCTCGGAAGAAACGTTTTTAAAAATAGTTGCTACTGTTTTAGGCAAGGATGTTTATGACGATCCACACCAAACTACATGTACCGGAATTGCTTATCATTCGGATATTATACCAATGGAAACGACTATGACGGTGGTAGCCCGTCAGTTTTCATTGATGAATGATGCAGGGTATAAAAATTTTATTCCTTCCTGCGTCACCTCGTTTGGTATTTATACGGAAATGATTGAAACATGGGAACATTTCCCCGAAACACTTGAATTAACAAAAGAACAACTGCTAGCTGCAACAGGCAGAAAATTCACCTTGCCCGAAAACCTTGTACACACGAGCGATATAATCTATAAATACAAATACGAGATTGCTAATTTATCTAAATACCTGTTAATCAATAAACACACTGGAAAACCTCTTAGAGTAGTTGAACATATAGGTTGCCATTATGCCAAAATATTTCCGCATAAAGGGATAGGTGGAGCTGAATTTCCCGGCGTTTTATCGGGAATGATTGAAGCATGGGGTGGTGAAGTAATTGATTATCCTGAACGGCGGCATTGCTGCGGTTTTGGTTTCAGGCAATATGTTGTAAAGGAAAACAGGGGATATCCTTTATCAAATTCAAAAAAGAAATTTGATTCAATGGAATCATACAAGCCGGATTTTATAGTAACTAATTGCCCTGGATGCACATACTTTCTAGATCGTTGGCAATATGTTATTGCCGAAATGGAAGGCAAAACCTACGGTGAAAACGGCTATGGAATACCTGTGCTTACCTATGAAGAAATGGCCGGATTGGTGCTTGGTCTCGACCCCTGGGAAATGGGAATGCAACTGCACCAGGTAAGTGTTGAAACCTTGCTTGATAAGTTAGGATATCAGTACGATGCTGAAGCTAAGTACAAAGGGGCAAATGGCGAGGAAACCGGCAAGCCGGAAGCCCCCAATGTTCTGAGAGTATATTGAATGAATGAAAATCCAGAACAATCCAAAGCAGAATCAGAATGCGAGGTCATCTCATTTAAAATCGATAGGCACAATAACTTTAAAACTGATATTCCTTCCCATATTATATATTCCGTTCCTTCCCGTAGCATAATTTTCGGGCTCATACTTTAACCTGCTCAGGTGGCTTTGATAAGCTACATCAGCCAGATTATTTGCAGAGATATAGAGTGAACAAATTGTTCTCTTCTTGTTTACAAAATCAGTCCCGAAACCCAGGTTCAGCAAAGTATAAGCTGGGGTTGCAGTTTCGGTTCCATAAGCTGAATAGTACTTATTTTGTGCGAAATAATTTTCCACATCAAACTTCGCATAAGCATTTCGAAGTAACTTGTTAACCACCTTGATGTCTACTTTTAATCCGGTCAACACCTTTGGTGCAGGTGTAAATGGCAGATATTTGGATGAATCAGGTTGATTTTTCTGAACCGCCATAACGTACGAAAAAGCGTTTTCGAAGTGAATCCAGTCATAAGGGTGTGGGTGAATATCAAATCGTATTTCGCCTCCGAACAAGTGGGCGTTTCCTGCAACAAATCTAAAGGTACTGTAACCATCGGTAATGGAATCGCCACCGACCGAACTGCTTAATTTTCGGGAGAATATATAGTTGTTTATATTATTATCAAAAATATCAACCTCTGCCGAAATATGTTCAGTGCTTAATCCTAAAGCGTAATCATATTGCAGGCTGCTTTCAGCCTTTAAATTCGGGTCGCCGATCTCGTACCGCACGGTTCCGTCGTGAACCCCGTTAGATGCCAATTCGCCAATATTTGGTGCTCTGTATCCCCTGGATATATTCAATTTGGTAAATAGTATTTTTGAAATCTGCCATGTTGCCCCTATGCTTCCTGAAATACCTGTAAAGGTAGTCTTGAAATCAGAAAACCTATGCGTTGAACCATCTGTTGGAAGGTCTGTTTTTACTCCATTGCTGTTCAAATATAAATCTTTGCCATGCTCAGAGCGGCTATCGTATCGCAGGCCACCGCTGAGGTCGAACTTCCCAATGGATTTTTTCAGGATAGAGAAAACGCCTATATCGAACAAATTGTATTCGGGAATCAGGTATTCGGTTCCTTTATTTAGCGACACTTGCTGCATACCATTTACCCCAAACGAAACATCTAAATGATTCTTTTCCGGAAGGTTATAACGTACATCGTAATTTAATGTATTGAGAAGAAAATATAAACCATATTCATCGGGCATAAGCACATCTGCATATTCCTGCCGTTGATTTTGCTGAAAGCCCAAAATTGTTTTCAAATTCCCCTTTCCACTAATAAAACTGCTATTCATTACTGCTTTGTAATGATGTATTTTCTGATACGGGGTTATTGGGGTATATGATTTAAAGTCCTGATCGGAGGCAATTTCGCTTCCCTCAATGCTATTAAGATCAATTGGTTTAACGAACTTACCAGTTATGCTGTCGCGGATACCCTCCACAATTCCTGGCATAAAATTATATACGCTAAGTATAAGGTGCGAATACCCCCACGATTTATTCAGCCCGATAAGCCCCGATATCGCATTTTCCTTGAATCCAGAGTTTAACACAAATCCGTCGTATTTATTCTGGTAAGCATGAGCTAATTTGTTGCTATAACGCATATCCCA
>CAIWMA010000430.1 GCA_903913645.1 uncultured Bacteroidales bacterium
CAAAATTATCCAGACTTTGAGAAGCAACGATACTGATTTCACTGTATACCAGGTCGTTCAACTCATCTTTTTGCTTTTGCGAACGTGCATGCCCTTTGTAAACAATGCGGTGTTTCAAGTTCTCATACAGCGATGATTGTTCGTTTATTTTTCGAACATACTTTAACGCCTCATTAAGCCTGAACTGTTTTTTTAACAAGGTTTTTTCATTCAGATTCGGAAAATTTAATGCCAGCAGATAATCCAGGTCGAGGCGTGAAGCCAGAAGTAAGGCATAATAATTTTCATACTTCTCAGCCTGTTCTATAATATCATCGAGTAATCCGAAGCATTCGTCAAACAGGGACTTTTCATATAATATCTTAGCCTTTAGAATTTTATTAAAAAGAAAATAGAAGCTATCCTGCTCTTTCTTCAACTCAAGCATTGTGTCGAGTAACAATTCGAAAAGGTATTTCACCGTGGTTTCTATTGATGCCCCAGGACGGACTTTCAGGAATTCCGCTAACAATGCCGGAGTAGTAAGCTCCCTGTTTTTTTCAATAACATCATACAATATAATGTAATCTGCACTTGTTTTGTTGCGCGACGAACGTATCCGGAAGGCTTTTTTCTCGGCCAGCGATAATGAGTGAGTAAGCAACACAAGCGATTGAAGTTTCGACATATTCTTTTTTTTAGGACTGTGGTTGATACTTCTGATCAGGGAAATTCAGTTTGTTTGCAAATGGTTAATGCGACCTGTTTCCCGGCTTTTCCGTACGGGTATGGTTTCCAGATTCTTCGTCCGAAAATCATGTATATTTATATAAGTACTTTAAAGTGGTAAATATACTTATAGAATTAAAATGATCGACATTAATGGTATAGAAATACAGAATATAGTATAAAAACACGTGATTTAATTAAATGTATATAGATATAAATGAGTAGTATAGAATAATTTTACAGAGTAGTACATCGGTTTTTAAATTACCGGTTTATGCAAATTATTGATAATTTTCGTATTTAGCATGATATATATTTGCTCCCTACAAAATCGAAAAAAATGCAATCGAAAAAAATCGTTGTCGTAGGGAGCTGTAATACAGACATGGTAATAAAAGCGGACAGGCTTCCCGTACCTGGTGAAACCATTTTAGGTGGAACTTTTTTCATGAACCCAGGTGGTAAAGGAGCAAACCAGGCTGTGGCCGCATCCCGTATGGGCGGAAATGTTACGTTAATTTCCAAAACAGGGAACGATGTTTTTGGAAAGCAATCGGTGATGTTATACACATCAGAAAATATCAAAACTGATTTTATCTATTCGGATCCCAAACACCCTTCGGGAGTTGCGCTTATAACAGTTGATTCACAAGGAGAAAACTGTATTGTGGTTGCTTCCGGCGCTAATGCATATCTTACCCCGGCCGATGTAGATAAAGCCAGTGACGAAATTGAAAACAGCGACCTTGTCCTGATGCAGCTTGAAATACCAATTGAAACAGTTGAGTACGTTGCTGAGATGGCAAGTAAGAAAGGAATTAAAGTGATCCTGAATCCGGCTCCGGCCAGGGCGTTGTCCGATAACCTGCTGAAACACCTGTATATTATAATCCCTAATAAAAGTGAAGCTGAAATTCTTTCGGGAATTAAAGTATGTGATATTGAATCTGCCAAACAGGCTGCCGATATCATCAGTGCAAAAGGGGTAGATATTGTTGTGATAACACTTGGTTCGCAAGGTGCTTTAATTAAAGAATACAACGATTATCTTTTTGTAGAAGCTTTCAAGGTGGTTGCTCTGGATACAACAGCAGCAGGAGATACTTTTTGTGGCGCTGTATGCGTCGGGCTCTCGGAAGGAAGGTCAATTTTAGACTCGGTAAAACTGGCTGCCCGCGCAGCAGCTATAACGGTTACACGCATGGGCGCTCAGGCTTCAATACCTTATCGTTCGGAATTATCGTCACTTGATGTTGAACAATTTAAAACTTCGATATGAATTCAATTATGTGGTTTGTAAAACAAAGATCCGGCTTTTTGAGCCTGCTGCTGGCCTCCTTGCTCATTATGTCAGCAAGTATCTCTAATGCACAGAATATTCCTACTGTAAAAGTATCGGGAACTGTTTCTGACGCAATAACTAACGACCTAATTCCAGGCGTAAGTGTTATAATTAAAGGCACCCAGAACGGGAGCATGACGGACATTGATGGTAAATATTCTGTAAATGTACCACAAGGATCCACTCTGGTATTCTCATTCATAGGATACGAAAATTTTGAGGTACTGATTAGCACGCAGACTAACATCAATGTTAGTCTGAAGGCTGTAGCCCAGGCAATTGATGGTGTAGTGGTAATCGGATATGGAACAACTACTAAAAAAGAAGTCACAGGTGCCATTTCCAGTGTTAAATCTGACCAGTTTAACAAAGGCGCCTATACCAATCCGATGGGACTTTTGCAAGGGAAGGTAGCTGGTTTAACTATTGTGAATCCGAATGGTTCCGATCCGATGGCAAACCCCAACATCATTCTACGTGGTACCGGTACACTTACTTCCGGACAGGGTCCCCTGATTATTATTGATGGCGTAGCCGGTGCTGATATGAAAAACATAAGCCCCGACGAAATTGAATCTATGGATGTGTTAAAGGATGGTGCTGCTGCAGCTATTTATGGTACACGTGGCTCAAATGGAGTAATTATTATCACTACCAAACGGGCAAAGTCCGGGGCATCCAAAATTGAATATTCCGGGCAGTTTTCATGGCAGGTAGCACCACGTAATGTTAAAAACCTGACTTCCGATGAATTCAGGTCGGCAATTACACAATATGGTGATTCCGCCAATATTTTTAACGCTAATACAGATTGGTTTAAAGAAGTAACCAATACAAACCCGTTCAGCCAGAAACATAACCTTTCTATTAGCGGGGGAAATGATAACTTTTCGCACCGGACAAATATTTATATTGATCAGTCAGAAGGTTTGCTAAAAAACAATGAATCAAATAAATACCTTATCCGTACCAATATCATTCAAAATGCTTTCAGTGGTATTTTAGTACTCGACTATAACCTGAGTTACGGTATGCGTAAATACAAACCTGCCAACTATGATGTTTTTTACCAGGCATTTATCCGAAACCCTACGAGCCCTATCTATGACTCAGCGAATATTAGTTCTGGTGGTTATACCGTGTTGCCAGGGAATGCATATTACAATCCGGTAGCTATGCTTAATGAGCGGAATGTAGATGGGAAAACTGTTGAAGGCACAGCTAATGTACGCGCTACATTAAGCCTGGCTAAATCATTGAAATGGGTCAATTTTATTTCGGTTGATCAATCGGACTACGAAACACTCTCCTATAAAACCAGGTATTACCCAAGTATTCTGGGCCAGTTTGGTGAAGCTGAAATTGAAAACGGCAAAAACAGTTCCCTGCAATATGAAAGTACCCTGAATTATACAAAAACATTTGAAAAACATACTATCCAGGCTCTTGCCGGATACACATATCAGACACTTGAGGCGAATTCTTCCTATCTGAGTAACAGTAAATTCGATACTGATCTATACGGATATAATAATATCGGTGCCGGTGCTGCTCTACATTCCGACCAGGCTTATATGAGCTCATATAAAGAAAGCAGCACCCTGATCTCTTTTTTTGGCCGACTTATGTACAATTACAACGAACGCTACCTGCTTGCTGTTTCAATGCGCAAAGAAGGATCGTCACGCTTTGGCGCAAACAATAAGTGGGGCTGGTTCCCTGCGGCCAGTCTTGGTTGGCGGATAAATAAGGAAGATTTTATGAACAATGTTTCCTGGGTTAACGACCTTAAACTCCGCGTCGGTTACGGTACTACCGGGAACCAGGAATTTGCTAACTATCAGTCGCTGATTATGATGGCTGCAGCAGGTCGATTCCTGTATAATGGGCAGTGGATCAATAGCTACGCGCCAACTTCGAACCCAAACCCGGATCTGCGCTGGGAAAAGAAACAGGAGCTTAATGCCGGTGTCGATTTTTCCATCCTGAGCAACCGCGTGAGTGGTGTTATTGACTATTACTACCGCAAAAGCACCGATCTGCTTTATACCTATCCTGTTAATGTTCCTCCATATATTTACCCTTCATTATTTACCAATGTCGGTGTAATCGGAAATCACGGGGTTGAAATCTCAGTAAATGTAGATGCTGTAAAAAAGCCGGATTTTAACTGGAGAACTACAGTAACATTTAGTAAAAATAACAATAAACTGATCTCGTTCACTAATGATGAATTTAAAGCTCCCTATATTGAAACAGGCCAGCTTTACAATGACTTTCCTATAAAAGTGGAGCGTCTTTATGAAGGAAAAGCAATCGGCACATTCTATGGACCTGAATGGGTAGGCATCGATTCAAAGGGTCAGGATATTTTTAAGAATGACACAGCAATCGCAGTTTCTAATAAAAGTGACACTACTACTTTTTATAATGAAGCTTTCGTTGGGCCAATTGGCAATGCGATGCCGTTCTGTATCCTGGGATGGAGTAACACGCTTACCTATAAGAACTGGGATTTAAACTTTTCGTTAAGGGCCCAGATAGGAGGCGACGTATTAAATACCTATCGGCTGTATTACGAGAATTGGGTGGTACTGGGTAAAAATATAGTACACACTCAGCTCGATAACCCTGAATTCACTGGGAAAGCACAATATTCGTCGAAGTATATTGAAAAAGCAACATACCTTAAGCTGGATAATATATCGCTCGGATACAACGTCCCTGTTCATTTGAAATATATCTCCAAAATCAGGGTTAATTTCACTGCCCAGAATGTATTTACCATAACAGGCTATAAAGGCCTTGACCCGGAAGTTAATTTAAGCGGGTTAGCCCCTGGAATGGAACCGTTGAGTTATTATCCGCGTTCTACCTCCATAACTTTAGGTGTTAACGTTATTTTTTAATAAAAACAGAAACAAGCCATGAAAAAGTTCAACTATATAAATGCCATTTGTTTAACCTTAGTGTTAATCATGGGTGCATGCACAAAGCTCGACGAAACAGTATTTTCTAAAATTACCATCGACCAATTCTTTGTGGATGAAAAATCGGTGTTACAGAATGCTGCACGGGCGTACACCAAACTTCAGCATTATCCTGAGGAATTCAGCTTATGGACACTAAATGAATTATCGAGCGACGAAATGGCAGCTCCTAAGAAGTATGATGGCTCGGTGTGGGATGGCGGACGTTGGGATCAGATACAACAGCATATGATCCTGCCGACAAATAAGATCAATCTCTGGGCATGGAATTCAGTTTTCCAGGGCATTGCAGGCTGCAACGAAGTACTGTTCGAAACCGAAAATTCTGCCATTACCTTTCCTGAAAAGGAACGGATCGTTGCCGAAATCAAAATTTTACGCGCATACGAATATTATTGGGCCATGGATAATTGGGGGAATATTCCATTTGTGACAGATTTCACAAGTAAAGAACTGCCTCCGCAAAAGGACCGGAAATTTGTATTTGATTTTGTGGAGAAAGAGATTCTCGCCAATGTTGATATACTGCAAAAAGTTCCAACCCCGGCATATTATGGCCGTGTTACCCAGGGCATGGCATACACTTTACTGGCAAAATTATACCTCAATTCACAGGAATGGATTGGTGTGGATAACTTTCAAAAATCAGTTGATGCCTGCGATAAAGTGATTGCGCTCAATAGTTATAAAATCGAAGCCAACTATTTTACAAATTTCAAAATAAAAAATGAATCGTCGCTCGAGAATATTTTTGTAATCCCATATGATCCTACTTTAACTCCGCAGCTTTTTTACTTTTTTGCTCTTACACTCAACTCTTCAAGCGCCGCTACCTATGGGATGACAGGGAATTCGTTTTGGGACGAGTTTGTTACTGAGCCACCCTTTATACGTAAGTTTGCTGATAATGACACGCGAAAAAAATCATTTATCAGGGGACAGCAAAAAGATTTGGCCGGGAAAAACATTACAGGCTTTATTTACACCGATACTATCATCAATTATAGCAGTCGTAAAAAATGGGAAGGCGCCCGCATTGGGAAATATGAATATGCGTTAAGCGTATTGGATTATGACAAATACGATATGGATAACGATTTTGTACTGTTCCGCTATGCCGATGTACTTTATACCAAGCTCGAAGCCTTATACCGTATGGGACGTGGAGCTGAGATGCTGGGCAATGCCGATCTTCAGAAAATACGGACCCGCGCAGGGCAGGCACCTCTGCAAGCAACGGATCTGACTGATGCCGGATTGCTTGACGAACTTGGTCGTGAGTTCGTATTCGAAGGCCACAGAAGACAGGATATGATACGTTTTGGCGTTTGGGGTAATTCCTGGTGGAATAAACCGGTAAGAGGTCCTAATGCAAAATTATTCCCTATTCCCCAGGATGTACTAAATGCAAATCCTTCTCTTCAGCAGAACCCTGCAATGCAAAATTAAATGAGAATAAAGAAAATATACATATCGCTGCTTTTTGTTTTCGGGATATTTTTGGTTCCGCTTCAATCTATTGGAGGCAAACCACTCAGGATAAAAGTCAGCGAACTCCGCGATAAAATTGCTGCCGAATGGATCGGACAATTGATAGGCAATATGTACGGTTTGCCACACGAGAACAAATATATTGCAGAACCGGGACCAGAAAAATGGCCA
>CAIWMA010000431.1 GCA_903913645.1 uncultured Bacteroidales bacterium
AGGATTCGCCAAATAGCCGTATAATTGGCAACCCGAATCCTCCCATTATATGTACTACACCGTTCAATGATAAAATTCCGCAGTAAATCCAATCAAAAGTATCGATATACTGGTTTTTCATGTACCGGCTATAAACCCATACTGCAGAAAGCAAAATAAAAAGCACTCCGCCTACAACCCGCAATGTCGACTTTTTCTCTGTAAGCAATAAATCTATCTTTAATTCCAAAGAATGTTAAATTAGTAGTGAGCAAATTTACCGTATAATGTTAATTGTTAATCCCGCCGATATCAAGGTTCTTGTTTTATAAGATGATGAGCCCGATGAAGTCTCGGAACTGAAGTCAAAAACATTAAAAAAGCCTTGTGATACCTCGGCATAAACTCCGAATCGTTCCGAAAAATTATATTTGTATCCGCCCTGAACGCCGGTCGATTTCAAACTTGTATATGGCCCGATGTAAAGGTCGGATTTATCGTCCAGGCGTAAAGGTTTGTTAAGATGGAAATTCATAAAAATACCAATCTCCGATTTATCGAAAATCCCTGAAATCGGATCATCCGTCCCGATAGTATTGGAATCTTCCTTTATAAAGAAATAAGTCCAGGCTGCTCCCACTGAGAGCAGGCTGCTAAATCCTTTTTCAAACTTGAGTTGTCCTGCCGAATATCCCTTGGCATTTGCATATCCCAAAAAAAGTTTCGTATCGCCTTTCCCATCAAAAGCCTGGGCACTTACTTTTTGTAAATTCACTAACAAAATACTGAATACCAATACACTCAAAATACGTTTCATAGCTTGCTTTTAGGTTGTTTAAGATAATGATTTAATTTGTCTGATTTTTATGTTAAAGTCGGGAGTCGGGAGTCGGGAGTCGGAAGTCGGAAGAACATAATTGACGATCATATTTTGTAGGACATTCCGGATAATCGCCACTCACCCCATCTCTCATAGCTGCTTCGTGAAGTCAAAAACCACTTTTTCAAACATTCGCTAATTGTCAGAAGAAAGTTTGTTCATATAGTAAATATCCTTTTTCTCTTTTGTTGATTTTGAAGAAACCCGTTGAAAGCCTGAAGCAAGAAAGTAATTTTCGTACCATGGATCGACAGTGGAAATATTACGCCGAGTTTTGGTATCAGCGCTGCTCAGCGATTTAATATCCAGGGATTTTTCCTTTATAACTTTGCCGTTCTTGTCCATGGACTTCGTAGTCAGAGTGTTTCTTTTTACAAAACTCATGCTTATATCGCCTGTGCTGCTTTCATTTGTTGCAACTATCTGCCTCAGGTAAGTATCACCCAGGTCAGTTTCCAGCTTAATGCTCTGGTCCCATTGCAATTTTCCCGCAATGTTTAACTTCAGTATAACGGCATGTGTATAGTAATAATTTACCAGTGAGCCCGAAACATAATTGGGTACATACATTTCGCAGGTAATGGTATAACCATCGGCCGATTTTAGAACCGTATGCACCAATGCGAAAGTATTGATATAAAGTTCGGCGTCCTTGTTGGCAAGCTTTTCATTCTTCCTTTCAATGGCACCCTGGGCTTTATCGGTAAGGTAAGTACTAAAATTCTTTAGCTGAAGAAAATTAAAGAATTTCGGGTTCACAACCTCATCGTTTACCAGTTCGGCAAAAAATATGCCTTGTGCATAATCGGAATTAGTTTTGGCAAACGTGCCTGAGACCAGTATTTTGTTATCAATTACGGCAGTTTTAACATCGAACATTTTTTCATCAATGTTTGCGGAGAGGTTAATGGTCTTTAATAATTTACCATCCATTGAGTATTTAAACATGTATAAATCAGACGTTTTGTTGCTGATATCGGCCTGAACGAAAACGAGCAATTCATTGTTCAGTATCTGCAAATCCCTCGAATAGAGGTCACCCCGGCGAACATCGTCAATATGCAGCTGTAACCTGGTCTGCTTTTTTGTTTTCATATTTACCTGCAGCAGCGTATTCTGATTGCTGATAGCGCATCGAATGTAGAGATACTGGCCTACCACCACAAACTGGTACACATCGGTTTTCGACGGCAACTCGCCATTAAAAATAGAAGAGTTATAGCCGTGGAAATCGGCAGTGATCAATGAAAATGCTTTGTCGTTATCAGCATTCAGCGTATAATTAACGCCATCTTTCTGAAACGAATAATATAAAGTTGAACTGTTGGCAATACTGAATGAATCCGATTTTTGCTTAACCAGGTCTTTGTCAAAATAGTCTAATTTGTATTTTCCATTCCTTCCCGACCGGGGAGCAATGGTCGACTGAAGTATAACGCCATACGACTGAACCGGTATGGCAGTACATGATTGATTGTCCTGCAGATCGACTTCGGCCCTCACGTTAGTTTGAGCATACGTAAGCAAAACTGAAAACACGAAAAGCAAGGTATACCCAATTTCCTTAAAAGCTTTATTACGATAGTTGTTTTGAAAAACGACTTCTGCTGTTGATTGGATGCAAGTGGTAGGAGAATTCATTGTATAGAATTTTAATAATAAAAAATAAGCTATGAAGAGGTCTCTGTGATTTGATGGTTCTTATTTATTTGATTGAAACACTGTAATTAATTCAGGTTTATTGTCAGGCCGGTTGAAATAGAAAATTTCTTCCCGAAATGATTTGTCGGATCATCGGTTGCGTCGCCCAAACCATAAAGTGAATTACTGTAACTCTGTAAAGCCTGGAAATAGATCCCAAAGCGTTCGCTGAAATTGTATTTCACCCCGCCATGAATTCCCATGGATTTAAATGTAAAATCGGGACCGGCATAAACATCAATTTCGGGAGCAGGGATTAGCTTCTGAAAAAGATGAAAATTCAGAAAAAAACCAAAATCCGATTTCTGAATAAAATAATTGATCTCGTCGCCTTTGTCAGAAGGAGTGGGTGTTTCAAAAAATAAGTGCGTTATACCTAAACCCAGCGAAAAATAATCTGTAAACCCAATATCATATTTGATATCCATTCCCGATTGATCCCCTACGTGGGTATAGCCGGCAAAAATTTTCCTGTCGATGCTGCCATCGTAGGCCTGGGCTTTGATCTGAAACTGAATGAGAGAAAACAAGACGAAAATCAGGAGGCTTTTATATGATTTCATAAAGTATCATTACAATTTATACTAAAAAAATGAGATATTTTAATGATGTTCAAATGTATACTTATTTTCTATATGTCAATAAAAATGAAAAAAAAATATTCGATTTTCGCGGGATTAAAAGGCATTATAGCCACGGATTTCACGGATTAAAACTGTTTCAGGTAGTCTTTAAAATGAAATTTGAATCTATGCAATAGAATTTGGTCTGTGAAATCTGAGTAAGCTGTGGCTTATATCTGTATATTAATGTTTTTCATGAACCGATTAGTTACAATTACAGTAAGCAGCCGAATTGACTACAAGGTCTTTGAAAAGTAGATTACGGACTTATTAAATTCATCCAGATCAATACTGTATACATTTGAAGAAGGTTTGATTGACGTTTCGTATTCCTCAAAGCCTCCCACTATAATCAGCTTATTGTATGCATAGAACATTTCTGCTGATTTTAATTGTAAATCAATCGAATACATGTTTAGCTCTTTCGTGACTAAGTTGTAGGTTTGTATTTTACCTTCTTCAAAAACATAAATAATATTCTCGTTGTAAGCAAGGGCAGGTCTTTCCACTGCATAGAATAATTGTCCTTCCACTTTCCATTCAGCGGTATTCAGATTGTACGTTTCAATTTCATCTATAGGTTTCTGTTTAAAGCCCCCGATAAGGTATATGGTATTATTGATGAGCAGCCCTTTGGTTTCTTTGGCAACGGGCATATCCTTTAGTTCGAACCAATATCCCGATTTCAAATTCAACAAATGAACTTTGCAGGAATATTCCTTTTCGTCGTTTATCTTAAGTTTTGTTGAACCACCCATCACAATCAGGTTGTCGTTATACACG
>CAIWMA010000432.1 GCA_903913645.1 uncultured Bacteroidales bacterium
GGTCTGCTTACCTCCTTTTCCGAAGGCAATCGGAAATTCTTCTCTGCCAATACAACTCATCCGCTTTTCCCTGAAATACAAAGCCTGATGCGCAAGCACCTGGGAATTGACCAACTGGTTGAACAGGTTATTAATCAACTTGGCGAAGTGAAAAAAGTGTACCTTACAGGTGCATTTGCCCACGGACAGGAAAGCACCGATATCGAAATATTGCTTGTTGGCGGTAATGTTGATACTGATTATCTCGAAAGGCTTATTGTAAAAGCCGGTAAACTTATTAAACGAAACATACTTTACAAACTTATGCCCACCCTGCAATTCGACTCCTACTTTGCCATACAGGGTAATGAAAATTTACTGCTGTTGTGGGAATCGAATAATTAGTGACTGGTGACTGGTGACTGGTAACTGGTGACTGGTAACTGGTAACTGGTAAATAGTAAATAAGAGAGATTAATTTTAAGCCTTATTCTTTACAGAAAATGGGACTGAAAGGGCGAAGCCGTGGAAAGTGAATAGTGAAGAGTGAAAAGCGAAAAGCAAACGAAAATGAGATAGGTGGTAATTAAAATTAATTAATTTGCGATGAAATAAGTCATAACAAAAAAATGTCACTCGAAGGAATAATTATTCATGGCGGACCTTTAGCTTACTGACTGCCTTGCAAACTGCTGGGAACACTTATAAAACGAACAAGATGTGAGTACCTTCGCGAAACGAAAAAATTCTCGCATTTTCAAATTCTCTCATTACCCCATTTTCAAATTACCACATTTTCAAATTACCACATTTTCAAATTACCACATTTTCAAATTTTCAAATTAACACATTAATTCTTATTTTTGTCCTTATACTTTTATTTTTAAAAACATCTTTTTGGCTAATGCGTCTGAGCGATAAAGAAATAATTTCAATAAAGGCAGTTACCAATTCAGTGTTTGGTGAAAATGCACTTGTAATATTATTCGGATCCAGAACTGAAGATAATAAAAAAGGTGGTGATATCGATTTATTGATAAAATGCAGTAGTACGATTTCAAGGGCTGAACTATATCAAATGAAACTTAAGTTCCTGGTGCAACTCAAAAAAAGAATAGGTGATCAAAGGATTGATATCATCATTGATGGAGGACAGGCAAATAATTCTATTTTCAAAACAGTCGCCAAAGAAGGTATACTCTTATGACAAATAAACAACAGTTGAACCTGGAGCGGTTAAATACCTCTTTACAAAAGTGTAGTACGCATCTGAGCCGGCTGAATTATGCAACTTCACAGATTACCGGGTTGTTTCCACTAACTCTTGAAACCTATAACACACTTACAGAAGCTACTATCGGAAACATCGATCAGTTAATCTTTCGCTTTACTAAACTACAGGACGAATTAGGGAACAATACCTTCAGGTTTTTATTGGAGTATCTCCAGGAAGATATTGCGGATAAACCTTTCAGGGATATACTAAATACTCTCGAACGCCTTAAAATTATTGAGTCGGCCGATACCTGGCTTTCACTTCGCGAACTGAGGAATGATCTTACGCATGAGTACCCGGAACTGGCTGATGAAACCATTGACAAGCTAAATCACCTATTCCTTCAGTTGCCTCTGCTCGAAAATATCCTTTCAATAATCAAAATGCAGGTGAAAGAAAGCAGATAAAGAAAAGCAGATACATTATTAGCAAACATGAATATTCACAATAAATTTACTAACACTTCTCCATTCCCACATTTTCCAATCTTCCCATTTTCAAATTTGCTCATTCTGAAATAATCAAATTCCCACATTTTCACATCCCCACATTCTCAAATTCCCGCATTTTCACATTATCAAAATAAAACCTATCAATGAAACGCGCCCTCATCACCGGTGCCGACGGCTTTATCGGATCACATCTTACTGAGTTATTACTCGAAAAAGGCTACCGGGTAAGAGCGTTATCCTATTACAACTCTTTTAACTTCTGGGGCTGGCTCGAAGATATCCATGCCCACCCAAACCTCGAAATTGTTTGTGGCGATATACGTGATCCGCATTATGTGAAACATATTATGAAAGACATGGATATCGTATTTCACCTCGCCGCTTTGATTGCCATCCCTTATTCCTATGTGGCACCCGACAGTTATGTGGATACCAACGTGAAAGGCACTCTTAATGTTTGCCAGGCAGCAAAAGAACTTGGAGGAATCAGGGTAATAGTTACCTCTACTTCCGAAGTGTACGGAACGGCACAATATGTCCCGATCGACGAGAAGCACCCAAAGCAAGCTCAATCTCCTTATTCCGCATCCAAAATTGGTGCCGATGCCATGGCAATAAGTTTTTACAATGCTTTCGGCCTTCCTGTTACCATAGCACGTCCTTTTAACACGTATGGACCAAGGCAATCCGCCAGGGCAATAATACCAACCATAATAACCCAGATTGCAACAGGAATTAAGGAGATAAAACTGGGTGACCTCACTCCTACCCGCGATTTTAATTTTGTAAAAGATACCTGCAATGGTTTTCTTGCCCTTGCCAATTGCGACAAAACTA
>CAIWMA010000433.1 GCA_903913645.1 uncultured Bacteroidales bacterium
CACTCATCACTCATCACTCATCACTCATCACTCATCACTCATCACTTATAACTCATCACTCATCACTCATCACTCATCACTCATCACTCATCACTCATCACCACCTATTTTCATCATTCCCCTTATAGAACCAATTTATTTTTCAAAATCACCAAATTCCTGCTATTCAATTATTTCACTTTCCTGTTTCTTACCTTCCTGTAAAACCCTGCTATTCCTGACAAAAGAGAAAAAAGGGGTTTCATCACCTTAAATCCAAAGGCTTTACTTAAAAACGGGCTGATAGCTGTAATTACAGCCACCGGCAATATGGCGAGGATCTCTTTCATCCCGATTTCGCCGGCGAACAATCCGGATATTCTGCTGGAATTTATATAAACGTATGATGAAGAGATTCCAATATTCAGAATCCATACAAGGCTTTCAGGCAACAAACTCAGCCCATTGTACTTCTGCTTCATGGATTCAAAAACCAGGTTGCTCTGTTGTTCCAGCCGGGTATCCGATTGTATCAATTCATATATATTCCCGCCTGAGGTTACGGTATTATTCTTCGGACCTATAAACAAGAGAAGGTCACCGGTTAAATTACCCTTCAGTTCGAGCAGTACATTTTCACCTTCGGCCGTGCATTTAATTCCGCCGGTTTGAACAAGCTCATTATAAGCCCTGAAAGCCTGTGAGAATTTTGTTATCAAGCTGGTTAACTTTTATTTGATAACATTCCAATGAAATTCTTCCCCAATTCGACTACTACGTTGATAAGTGTTTTCCAGAAATCGACCGAAATGCCGATAGCCTGGTGGTGCATAGCGTTTATAAACGGCACGGGCTGTTCTGCAAATGATTTTGAAATCCGTGTTGTTAAATCGCCATCCATCCCGATAACGGTTTGCAGGATTACCCTTTCGGTGCCTATGTCGTTGGCTTTTTTTATCACCATCAGCTGCCTCAGGTCCAGGTCCAGTTCGAGTTTATCGGCTTCATCGCTGCGCATAGTCCTGAAATTACTGATAGTTTCTTCCAGGTCGAATTTGTATGTATCCCGACCATCAACAGGCTTGCCTTTCACGGTGTCTACTATTTTCAGAATGCTCCTTATATCGTTCGAAATAGTTTCAATCCGTTTAAGCATCATAATATCGGATTCAATATCATTTTCAGGAAATGGTAGCCTGGCTTTATTATCCCTGATCAGATGGGCGGCACTTTCAGCCCGATGGCTTAATTCGTGGAAAGATTCGTATCCTGATCCCAGGTTCTCTTCCACACCCCTGAAAAGATTGGTTACGCCATCGGGAAGTGGTCCGAGGTACGCTACATATTTTTCGCCTAACTGTATCAGCTTGCTGTAATAAGTTGAAGATAATGAGTATAGCAGTAGCCTTGGACTACTTGGCGCCTTGGTGCCACTCATTTCATCCTTGATTATGGTGTTTATTTCAAGGTGAGTGAGATCGTAAAGCGTCGAGCTTATTTTATCTTCCAGTTTCTTCCGGTTGCCGAGTATTACTGACATTTATTACGGGTTAAGTGTCGTTGATTGGGGCTGTGTTTTTTCTTTTGCAAAGTCTTTAATTGCGCCCAGTATTTTCGCTAATACCTCAATGTTTTTCGTTATTATATCATGCCCCTGGTTCTCGCGCATTATATGGTAATCGCGGAGTTCCTTGTAATCGGTAACAAACTTTTCGGTCATGGCTGTAGTAATGTCGCCCGATATCAGATTTATCTGGGAACACATCCTTTCTTTTGTACTTACCACGTCAATTGTTGTGTTGGTATTTCCTGTTTTGCTGAAAGAGTAATCGCCAACCAGCGTATTAACTTCAAGACGGGTAAGGTTCGACAGGCCTGCAATCGCTTTGTCAAGAAACGAGACTTTGTCGGCAGGTTCATTTTTCGGATCAATGATTGGATCTGGCATATTTCAGGGTTTTTGTGGTTTGTAAATTTTTAAATGAATTGTTTTGAAGCGTTGTTGAATATGTTTCTGCTGTTTTTAAGTGCTGTGTGCTGTGTGCTAAGTGCTGTGTGCTATGTGCTGAGTATTATTTAGGCGGATTTCTTTGGTGTGCAGCTTATTATTAAGAGATTCTATGTGCACTGAGCACTCTGCACTCAGCACTCTGTTCTTACAGCGGATGACGTTTAAAATAATCCTGCAGATTCTGTGGCCGGTATGTTTTATCATTTTTATACCGTTCAATTACTGCCGGATGAAGAGATTCATTAGTATTTCCCTGATCAGGTTCATCTATTCCTATCGGACGGAAAAGTTTCGCTTGTAATTTATAAAACCCTGTATAAGACTCATGTATTTTTGCCATGGGATCAGGATTTCTAATAATAGTGTCGAAATTCAGGTTACAGCTTTGAGCTTTTTCAAGCATCCATAGCAATGCGATATCCGGTAATCCGGATTCAGTTTCAGGAACGCCGCCTCCAATATCCGAATGCACCCCGGGGAACCAGACCTGTTCCAGAACCTGGCCAACAGAATGCGGTTGCTGATGCCATAATGTAGCTTCAAAGTTTTTTCGTTTCTCGTCGATGGCAAGGGCATGAAACGCATGGTCAATCTTAGATGATAAATCTGTATCGTGGAATTGATTGCGCCTGCTCAGTATGCTTTTCATAAAAAGCGGATTACCTAAGGCCCCGACGGTATCCCAAACACCTATAAATTTTATCCTTGTGGATTCTTCAACGGCATAGGTTTTCCTGAAGAGCGTAGCTTCTACTTCCCTTGGTTGATGCTGTGCCTTGCGCGAGTGGTAAAGGCTGTACGCTTTCGGGATCAGGTTTATATTCTCTATTTTCAGGATTCCCGAATTCCTTATCAACCCTGATAAACTTCGTGCAGTAAAAGCACCACGGCTGAAGCCAAATAAGAACAATTCATCTCCACTTTCGTAATTATTAATAATAAACCTGTAAGCCTGGAGTATTTTTTTTGAAATACCGGTTCCCGTTGCGCCATCAAAAACCCGTTTCGACAGGCTGCCTTCGCTGCCAATCCCTGTGTCATAATAAATCAGTTGTGCAATAGTTCCATCGGCCGAAGCAGTACTAAGCGCATTGGCCAGTTTCACTACGTTCGTCTGGCAGTATTTGCCATCTTCCAGTTTGTCAGGCGTATTCCATGTGCCGTCACAAAAAATTGCAATTCGCTTCATAGGTGAATCATTATTAATATTTCACAGTGTCGGGATTCTCTTTTTTTGCTATTCCGGGAATAGATTTTGTCAGGTTTTAATATATTCAGACAGAATTAATTCAATTAACCTAAGGCTCTATTCAGGATTGAGATGTATTTAATAAAAAGAACCTACCACTTTTTCAAGCGGCAGGTTACAAGCAGATTGCATTCTTTTTGAGCATTGAAATACAGGGATGATAAGCACTTCCATGCTTTGATCATTTTAGGCTTTAAAGTTCCCTGAATCTACCCATTCATTTTTTAACAGCGACCACCAGTCATCGGCAAGCCCGGTGAGTACATACTCATAGGGAAGCCAGCCATACCCCTTATCGCCCCAGTTTGTGCCCCACGAATTACGGATAAGGAAAGCGCCGGTTGTTGCTTTAGCTCCTGATGCAGTATTTAAAATTTTCATTTTATCATCGTACCCGGCTACTACAATAGCATGGCCACCTTCAATTTTTTCGCCTTTTGTCGGATAAGGTATCTTCCCTCCAGCAGCATCGGCTTGGTTGATTGAGCTATAAACCGTAAATCCGAACATAGATGGAAGGCCGGCTGCAAGATTTGTCTTGATACGGGTCAGTAAATCAGTAGCTTTTGTTCCGGGAGGATCGAGCCTGTAATAGCTGATTGCCTGGTAATTTTGCGCATAAGCATAGCAAAAAGGCGTAGGTTCAGTATCGAAATCAGCAATGTTGTATGGCCAATACTCTTCAGGCGGAAGCCCGAAGAGTACCAGGGCTCCCATAGCTGTGCGCAGGAAAGCCCCTGTATCACCCGTTTGCTGCATCATGTTTCGGGTGGTTTTGTAAAGGAAAAGCCGTGAAGCGTCGGTGTGTTTACCAAAAGCACGGCGTTCGAAATACTCCACCATCCCTACGCCTGCATTTGCTGTACACGATCCCAGGTTGCCCTGATCTTCGATAGGAGAGAACCAGGGAACTAACGAAACGGAAGCTGGCAAAGCGGCTTTTGTTGTTTTTGCTGTTCCTGTTTTCACCAGCATTTTTTTTATCGAATCCTTTTGACCCAGTCCTTTCAAGCGAAGGGATACATCATCGCTTTCAAAGTGCTTATCCCTGAAATCCGGATAGTCGGGGAGCCAGCCCATGCTGAATTTTCTACGAATTAACAAACTCATAATTTGCGCTTTTTAAAAGATTAACAATACGTTTTATATTAAATCTGTGTAGTTTAGAGTCAAATAGTTTTTTGCTGGTATAAATATGTCAAAAATACATACCAAAATATGTTAGTGCAATAGCACAAACGTGTCATTTTTTTAAACAGCAGATTGGATTTATATGTTATGAATTAATATGTCAGTGTATACGGCCTTTGATGGCTTATAGCTTAAAGCTTTTACCAGGAAACTAAGTGCGTAACTGAAGAGGCTGTAATTGTCATAATGATATAACCTCTCTTCATGTTCTTGTTTTGTGGATAATCTCAATTTACGCTAAGTGATAGCTGGTTTTCCTGATCATCAAAAGAATCAACTTCTTTTAATAATTACAAGGCTGCACAGTTATTTTCATTTGTCCCCCGGCAGAGGGATTAGCATGGAACCCGGGCTCAAGGTTTACTTTGCCTCCGCCAATTAGTGCTTTGGACGAACCATTAAATAGTACATTTCCACTGGTCGTATACGTGTACAACGCAGAACTCATATAATAACCTGAGGACACTGTTATTCCGAATTGTGTTAAGTAAGTTGATGAAATACAATTGATTAAAGCGGGTGTGCTTGACAGAAAACTGTTGATGCGGGCAAACTGGCCGTTGGTTAAAGATAAATCCGGATAACAATCAACGAAGACGCCCTTTGCATCTTTGCCGCTCCACCAATAAGCCATGAGGTTGGAATAAGGTGGGGTGTAATTAGTTGCGTTGTTAGGATCAGGACAAATACCTGTAAACGTACATTTGTTTGCGCTCGTCTGGAAACAGGCACTGCCACTGTAAGCATAGGGATCAGCAGGAGTATCAGCTATTTTGTCCCCCGCAATAAGCGAATTAGACCCATCTATTTTTTCATAACCGGTTGATGTTTCAAATGTGTGAAGAAGTCCGAGACAATGACCCATCTCGTGACTGATTGTTGCGCCAGGGCCAATATTGCCTTTCGACACCAGGAAAAATGTTCCTGGTATTCCGCCTAATGCAACTCCTCCAATACCGCAGGGTGGAATACAGGCTGTGTTATTGCCATTAATTATTTGTGTGTAAAAGCAATTGATGCAACCTGGTACCTGGTATGGAGCGAAGAAAGTGCCCTCAGGATCATTAACTGCATTAAAAAGGGTATTGAGAAATGTGTTATTTACAGTATCTGTCCCGGCATTTATAAAGCAAATATTAGCAGCGGCATAACTGGCAAGCAATGTCGCAAACTCTGTTTTTAATTGTGATGCTGTGATGGCAGCATTTGTTCCGTCATCGTTGGTTACATTGTGAAAATACACCCTTATAACAGCATTTGCCACTAAAGGAGTTTTTGGGTTTATCATCCTGAATTTCATGGCTTGATTCTCAGCCGCTGTGTCGATCCTGTAATTGCCGCAAGGCATTGGGCCCTGAGCATGAACAAAGGATGTGGTAGCAATTACGCATAACAGAATAAGGAAGGAACAAATACTATTTCTTTTCATCGTCATCTTATTGTTTCTCCCTGATCATTTGTTCAAGCTTTTCTATCTTTTTGTCTTGTTCAATAAGATACAATGTTAGTTCTTCAATTTTTTCCATCATCTTCTTTTGTGTGTCTCCCAGGCTCAAACCATTTTCTTTCACTTCTTTTGCAGAAGGAATATTCGGCAGGTGTTTGTTCTGCTGAATAAATTTTTCCACTTCATTCAAAGAATGGAGCTGGTACTTTTCATCAAATACATAATCGGCCCAGCCTGTTTCTACCACCACTTCTGTACTTCTTATATTCCCAAGCACTGATAATTTATAGGTTGGATTGTCGGTACCTATACCAACATTGCCGGTTGCAGCAGCGATAAATATCCGGAAAGCGCTGTTACAGAATATGCGCATGTTGGTATTCGAAAACGTTCCAATGCCAGCGGAAATTCCGCCAATAAAAGTTGCAAGTATATTTCCGGCGGTGCTAATATGCGATATGCCAAAACTATTGTTGGGCGTTTCGACAGTAAATTTCCCATATGGTGCTGCTGTATTACTACCAACTACCACTTCACCGGCCGGATAGATATGAAGCCTGCCTATGCCACTGGTATTAAGCCGGAAAGCATGATTGGTAGTAGTACCCATTGCTGCGGAAATACCACCAATACCTTCGGACAGAATGATTGAATCAGCTCCTCCAATATGTGTCCATCCTGCTGTATTAATGGGTGTTTGAATAGTAAGTTTTGTCTTTGGGTTAGTGCTGCCAATGCCTACATTGGCTGTATTGTTATTAAAAATATTGCTGCCATTAACGGTCCAGGAATTACCTCCTGACCCGGACGCGTTTCCGGCAAATAAAGCATAAGGGACACTCATTAATTCGGTTGTACCAATTATGGTATAATTTGTTCCGCCTGCAGGATCCGTTTCCATTTTAATAAAATAGGGACCACCTGCCCAATTAATTGTTAGGAAATTTCCCGATTTAACAGTTCCCGATCCAATTTCAATGCTTGCCAGACCATTGACATTTGTAGTGGGCTTTTGTGTCTCCACATATACAGCATTACCAGCAGCAGAGCCTTGCAATATGCTTATCCGCATACCAACGGGTACCGAAACAACCAGTTCGTTATTGCTGTTGCGGATTACAGCCTGAAAGCTCATTTTCTGCGGTGCCTGGGCATTTGCCAGCCTTGGAAGGAGCATACAGGTAATTATTACGACTGCTGTAAAAATTGTAATTAGCTTTCTCATTTCTTGTTATTTCTTAATTATTTTAAATGTTTTTACTTCTTTATTCTTATCAATCACTTTTAATAAATATGTGGAGGGAACAAGATTTTTCATATCAATACTTGTTTCGCTGCTCATTAGTTCTTTGTTTTCTAATAGTGAGCCGCTCAGGTCGAAAAGCTGATACGACATACTATGGAAATTGAGTTGAGTCGAAACATCAACTTTTAAGGTTAGGAGATCTGTTGCCGGATTTGGATAGGCCGAGAGATTGAGCTTAATTCCAATAGCTTCTTCCAGTCCGGTAACTACAAAAATCTCATAAGGTTGTTGAACGCCTTGTGCTACAGAGCCATTTGAGCCCGCGTTTGTGGTGTAAACATCCTGCCCTACCGAGTAACTCATCGAGCCCCCGCTGCCCGTGGCATTACCACCTGCGGCAGGTATTGCTTCCTGTGCATATAG
>CAIWMA010000434.1 GCA_903913645.1 uncultured Bacteroidales bacterium
CTAAGTGACTGCATAAAATTACAAAATTCTTTGGCTTAGTATTAAAGGCTGGAAGTCAGGAGTCGGAAGTCGGAAGAATCCGAAATTTAAGATTCCACATTTTAGGATATTCCAAATCATTGCCCCTAACCCTGTCTCCCATCTTCCCTTCGGAAAGTAATAAACCACAATTAAAACAGGCTCTTATTTCCTCCGGCATATCATCCCCCATTCCACCTTCGATCAGGCGCTTCAAAAAAAAAGCAAATCAATACCCTACTTCATAACCCAACTTTCCGTTTCACCCTGAACCTACTGATCTTCAGATAGAGTATATAATATTTTTTCAAAGAATTACAATATATCGAATATCAAATAATATGTTTTTTCATATCTTTACATGATACGAAACTAAATGAACCAGTTATGAAAACCCTGCAATTCATTTTCAAGCTGATGCTGGTGGCATCGGTGCTTTTCTCCTGTGGCAATTCTTCGGGCGGTTCCAGTTGCTCTGCAGACAATCAAGGCAATGTATTACGGTTTAAAAAATACACGTATGTCGACCAGCAGGGAACCGGGCTACCGGCTTTCAGTTTCCTGATGCCATCGGACTGGGCTTTTGAAGGTGGAATAAGCTGGATTCTCGACAACCCGGCCATGCCTGCGGTAACTGCATTCCGGGTCTATAATCCGAAAGGGAAAGAGGATTTTGAAGTATTCGCAAGTCACTGCTATTTCTGGACTAACAACCTGCAGCTGCTTGGGATGTTCCCGCCCGGCACTAAGTATTTCGGGAGCACAGTCAAAAAACCAATTACAGCGCAAAAAGCACTTCGTAATATTATCCTTACGGAACACCGTAATGGATTCCCTGATTTAAAAATAATCAAGGATGAAGATGTTCCGGAACTGCCCAAAGCATTAGGCGCCGGAAAGCAAGCGCAAGGCTATGGAAGTTCAGGCGCTACCGGAGCTAAACTCAGGGTAACCTATACCAGCAATGGCGTACCTATGGAGGAAGAATTTTATGCCGTTGTCGAATCCATGACGTTTCCTATCCAGGGAATGTATGGCACTACCTACAATACAATATGGTATGTCGATTATATTTTTTCGTTCAAAGCTGAAAAAGGAAAGCTCGAAAGCCATACACAGGTATTTCAGACGATAACTTCATCCTTTAAAGTAAATCCGCCATGGTTCGCCAAATACAGCAATGTGATTGAGTATATGGCCCAACAACAAATTACGCATATCAGAAGTATAGGAGAATTCAGCCGTATGCTAAGCCAGATGAGCGATCAGATCAGCGACGAAAAGATGCAGCAGTTTGAATCGCGGGGAGATGTGTATGATAAAGTTTCACAAAAATTCAGTGATAACACACTTGGTATCGACAGGTATTATGATCCGCACGAAGGTCGTGAAGTTGAACTGCCAAGCGGCCACAACCAGGCCTGGAGCAATAATAACGGCGAATATATTGTGAGCGACAACCCGAATTTTAATCCGAATGTGGGCTCCAACCTGGACTGGAGGCCGCTGGAGAAGAAATAAAAATTAGCGCAAAAAGAACATAAAACAGAAAGTGCCTAAAGGTAGAATAAGCTATCTTCAGGCACTTTGGGTATTGCATACACTTCTAATTTAATTTTCTAATATTGCTTTTACTCCCGGTAAAACTTTCCCTTCGATAGATTCGAGCATTGCGCCGCCTCCGGTGGAAACATAGCTTACTTTATCAGCAAGATGGAATTTATTAACTGCTGCAACCGAATCGCCGCCACCAACAAGTGAAAAACCGCCTTGAGCTGTGGACTCAACAATAGCCAGGGCAACATCTTTGGTTCCTTTCTGGAAATTATCCATTTCGAAAACGCCCATAGGTCCGTTCCACAAAATAGTTTTGGAACCAACAAGTATTTCGCTGAAATGCGCGATGGTATCCGGGCCTATATCCATTCCAAGCCAGCCATCGGGAATCTCGTTCGATTTGCATACTTTGCGATCAGCATCGTTCGAAAATTTATCGGCAATCATAGCATCGGAAGGAATCAAAATAGTAACGCCCTGCTCTTCAGCCTTAGCCATAATATCTTTTGCCATGTCGATGTAATCATTCTCAACCAGCGATCCGCCAATTTTGCCGCCTTTTGCTTTAATAAAGGTGAACATCATCCCACCACCAATAATCAGGTTATCAACTTTGCTTAAAAGGTTGTTGATAATTTCGATCTTACTCGAAACTTTTGCACCCCCTAATACAGCTGTAAATGGGTGCTGAGCTTCGTGCAATACTTTAGTGATGTTGCTTACCTCGTTATTCATCAGGTAACCGAACATTTTATCGTTTGGGAAATAAGCTGCTACCAACGCAGTTGAAGCATGGGCGCGGTGCGCTGTGCCGTAAGCGTCGTTTACATAGCAATCTGCGTAGCCGGCAAGTTTCTTCGTAAATTCTTTCTGAGCTGCTTTTACGCGGACTTTTGCGGCTGCTTTTTCTTCGTCGGTAGCTGTTTCAGGCAAACGGGCTTTTCCTTCTTCTTCTTCATAATAACGAAGGTTTTCGAGTAAAAGAACTTCTCCTGGTTTCAATGCAGCCGAAAGATCAACGGCGGATTGGCCCATGCAATCGTCAGCAAATTTTACAGTTGTATTTAAAACTTTCTCCAGGTAAGGTACCAGGTGACGAAGCGAAAGTTTCGGTTCGCCAATTTTCTTAGGCCTGCCGAGGTGCGAACAAAGTATTGTTGAACCGCCATTTGCCAGTATTTTGCGGATGGTCGGCAAGGCGGCGTCAATACGTGTTGTGTCGGTAATGTTCTGATTGTCGTCGAGCGGAACGTTAAAATCAACCCTGATGAGGGCACGTTTACCGGTAAAATCGTAAGAATCAATGTTTTTCATATAAATAGAATTTGGATTTTCTTAAATGCGAAGGTAAAGAATAAAATAAGAATTTGAAAATGCGATAATTTGAAAATGTGGTAATGCGATAATGCGATAATTTGAAAATTTGAAAATGAAGTAATTTGAAAATGAAGGGAATAAGAGAGAAGTTTGTCTGGTATAGCCTTGAGATAGGCTTTACTGTTTATTTAATTATTTTTGAAAATTATTGAATAACGTATATAAAGGATTTATATTTGTACGAAGGAAAATTCATATAATTCAAAGTATCTTAAATTTAATTTTAAAAATTAAAATTATGGGAAATCTGTTAACTATCATCATTGTAGTTGTGCTCCTGTTTTTCTTTGCAGGAATCCGTATTATCAGGCCTACAAACCGCGCGCTGATTGAGCGGCTTGGCAAATACCATCATTTTGCACCTCCGGGTTTTAACTGGATAATTCCCTTCATCGACAAGATGTATAAGATCAACATCACTGAAAAAATGATTAATGCCGAACCGCAGGAAATCATCACCAACGACAACCTGAATGCCCGTGTTGATGCGCAGGTGTATTTCAAGATCAAAACCGACGAGGATAGCGTAAAGAATTCGCAATACAACGTCAACAGTATTGAGTACCAGATCGTAAACCTGGCCCGTACAACCTTGCGTAATATTATTGGCACTATGACGCTTAAATCGGCCAACAGCGAACGCGGAAAAATCAATAAGGAACTGCATGGCACGCTGCTCGAAGAAACCGCGAACTGGGGAATAGAAATCGTACGTACGGAATTGAAGGAAATTGATCCGCCAAAAGATGTGCAGGAAACCATGAATAAAATTGTGAAGGCGGAAAATGAGAAGATAGCTGCAATCGATTACGCTACTGCTACCGAAACTAAAGCTGACGGTGAAAAGCGTGCCGAAATCCGTCGAGCAGAAGGTATAAAGCAAGCTGCAATTCTACGTGCCGAAGGTGAAGCACAGGCTATTCAGCTTGTAAACGAAGCAGCTGAAAAATATTTTGTAGGAAATGCACAGATGCTGCGCAGGATACAGGCTATGGAAACTTCCTTAAAGGACAATTCAAAAATCGTTGTGCCAACCGGCTCCGACCTGGTAAATGTAATGGGTGAAATGGGCGGAATAATTCCTATTAAATCCAAGACGGATAAAGACGCTCCGCCGGCTTACGCGAAACAGTAAACTCTAGGCTATGTAATAAGAAAAGGTACGATTGACGAAGTACAATCGACGATTGCCAGGCAAATTCGTAAATCGTAAATCGTACCTTTTTAATTTCTAAATCAAATTATCAGCTTTTCCGGAGTTTCACTGTTAAATGTATAAACTGTTTTCCCTGTCAACCATTATCCTACTGCACTATCATACTCTTTTCAATCTTTTTATTTTTACGGGTATAGACTACATGATATACACCTTTTATTAAATTCAAACCGTTTTCATCTTGATAGAAGTTTATAAGTGATAATTAAAAGTGAAATTGTAAGGTAATCGCCAATCAGAATGGAAATCAATACTGGTAAATCCGTTTCTATCTGGGTGTAGATCCTTGAAAAAATCCATATAATTTTCCCAGCCTATTTCAAAAGCAAAAGATAGTTTTTTAGAAATATGCTGTTTTATTCCAACAAAAGGACAAAGTCCAAGAGTATAGACACGGTAATCATCAGAGTAATGAGGATCATATTCACGAATAAAATATCTCCCACTAAAATCTAATCCATAATACGTTAGGAAGCGCCCTACAGTTTTGTATTTCTCATACCCTAAAAATACTTCAGCTGTAAAATGATTAAAAGTCTCATTTGAAGGAGTTACTAAACTATTGGGCATGTTTTTACTAAACCAATATGTACCTTCTGATGCGCCAATACGGTATGCCCCTTTCAGTTTGTCATCTTTAAAATGGCTAATTTTAAAGTAAATCTTCCCAAACTGTCCGTTATCGATTAAAGGCACTAAGTCAATGGAAAGTTCGTATTTCAGGAGCTTGGTTGAGTCGGTTGCTTTTTGGGCAATGGTAGTATTAGGTTTTGTAAACAATACAATCAGTAAAAATAGAAGAGGGGCAAAGCCCTTTGCCCGGTTAAGTAATCTGGTTTTAGTTTTCATACACATTTGTTAGGTTAATAATTAATTTAGATTAATGAGGCAAATGTAAATTTGTACCCAATACCAAACAACTACCCGAAAGGGTAGTATTTTAGCCTAAATTTGCCATTTATATTAAAAACAAGTATTTTAATGAGCCTGGTTACCGATTTCTTTAAGACGATTCCTTCTATTGAAGGAATAAGTGATTCGGATTATGAATCGCTCCGGCACTATGTGGTTACCCTGGAAGCTATAGCCCGTATGATTGATCTGAGTTATTACATTATTGATTATAAAAAGCATGAATTTATTTATGTGTCAGGCCATCCCTTATTCCTGGCCGGATATGAGCGTGAACATGTCCGGCAAATGGGTTATGATTTCTTCGGGCTGGTTGTTCCACCTGAAGACCTGAATATGCTGCTCGAAATAAATGAAAAAGGATTTGAGTTTTACTATAATCTCCCTTCCGGGAGACGCCCTAAAGGATATATATCATACGATTTTAGGATCCGGCACAAAAACGGCAGCATCATCCTTGTCAATCACAAACTCACACCTGTAATTTTAAATGAAGCAGGAAATCTGTGGATTTCTCTCTGCCTCGTTACTTTATCAACAGCCCGCAAACCAGGCAATATGTCTATTTTAATGCAGGATGAAGGAGTAAAACACAATTACAGTTTTAAAACTAAGAAGTTTCTACCTGCAAAAAGCAATTCGTTATCACAAACCGAAAAACTGATAATTCAGCATTTATCCATGGGCAATTCAACCCAGGAAATTGCAAAGCTCCTATCCATCACCGAAAACACCGTTAAATTTCACAAAAAGAACATTTTTCGCAAACTGGATGTCAAAAACAGCAACGAAGCTGTTTACTTGTCAACTATACAGAAATAATAGCAAACATCAGATTCAACAAACTACTATTAAACATGTTTTCCATATTAAGGAAGCGAAGGTTATTGAGGAATGATCAAATAAACTATAGGTTATCAGGAGCATAAAAAGGCACGATTTGCGACTAACATTTACGAATTTGCCCGGCAATCGTAAATCGTACTTCGACAATCGTACCTTTGATAATCTCTCAATTCCCCTATCAGATCCTCTTCAACTTAACCGTAAAATGCCTGAGTATAGGCGCTTCCTCAACAATGGCAAGCCCTGTCGTTATTTGATGCCGGCGTTCAAACACATTGCCCATGGCTACCGCCACATAATTCATATGGTCGTTGGTATAAGTGCGTCGCGGGATGGCAAGCCTGAGTAATTCAAGTTC
>CAIWMA010000435.1 GCA_903913645.1 uncultured Bacteroidales bacterium
AACAGGGTTTACATTCGAATTGTAAATAAACTGCTCATCGAACTTTGTATCGAAATAAAAATAAAACTGGTGCTCAGGGTGTTTGGTGGTAAGAATACGCAGGGTTTCGTCGGTAAACCTGGCAATTCCATCCATCCGTCCGTTGAGCAGAAGTCTTGTATTTACAGCAATTTTCAATCTTCGCGTATTTCCGTGAGTATTTAGTTTATTTACGCAAACCTATGAAAATAATTGTTTGACTGGGGAATTATTGTGGATCCGGGTTTATTTATATGTATAGGGCAGGACTTGGATCAGTTATAAGTTATGAATTATAAGATATGAGAGTTCCTGGCATTCTTATTCTATAGCTCATAACTCCGGTCTCCCACTAAAAACCTAATAGTCTAGTCTAACAGCCTAACCTCCTATAGTCTAATCTTAACTCAGCTCTCATAACTCATCTCTCATAACTTCCCCCTTATTTTCTTTCCAAATAATCGTACTTTTGACGTCAATCAATGCATCCAATTTCTCCATTGCCAGAAAATGAAGCGTAAGTTTTTCACGAATTTAGGGTTTCTGCTTTTCCTTAATCTGCTGGTTAAGCCATTCTGGATTTTGGGCATCGACCGCACCGTGCAAAACATCACAGCTCCAGGCGAATATGGCTTTTACTTTACGGTTCTCAATTTTACATTCCTGTTTAATATACTGCTCGATTTTGGGATTACCAGCTTCAACAACCGGAATATTGCACAGAATCAGCACCTGCTGAACAAACATTTTTCAGGTATAGCTTTGCTGCGGTTGGTTTTGGCTGCAGTTTATTTTGTTGTTATTTTTGTTGCAGCAGCTATCATCGGCTACGATTCAAAGCATTTATATTTCCTTGTTTTCCTGGGAATTAACCAGTTTCTCATATCTTTTATTCTTTACCTGCGTTCCAATATCTCCGGTTTATTCCTGTTCTGGATCGACAGCTCAATTTCGGTTCTCGACAAGGTGTTGATGATCCTGATTTGCAGCGTGCTGATTTGGGGAAATGTTACCGACGGCCCTTTCCAAATTATATGGTTTGTTTATGCGCAAACACTGGCATACCTGCTAACGGCTTTGGTTGCTTTGCTTATTGTAATGAAAAAGGCTGCCTTTAAACGACTGCAATGGAATACATCCTTCTTCCTTTCCATTATCAGGCAGAGTTTTCCTTTTGCGTTGCTGGTATTGCTGATGTCGTTTTACAACCGTATAGATTCGGTAATGCTCGAACGCCTGCTACCAAAAGGAACAGGTACCACACAGGTTGATATTTATGCCAAAGCATTCAGGCTGCTCGATGCCGTAACCATGATCGCATACCTTTTTTCGGTTATACTGATCCCGGTTTTCGCGCGGCTTATCAAAGATAAATCGCCTGTCGAAGGCATTGTTAAATTATCGTTCACCATTATTTTTACTATTTCAATGATCATTGCTGTAGGCTCTTCTTTCTTTAGCCGACAGATAATGGAATTGCTTTATATAGACCAGGTTCACGAAGCGCACAACGTATTTGTGTTCCTGATCATAGGGTTTATACCGATTTCGGTAACCTATATTTTTGGTACGCTGCTCACGGCAAACGGAAGTCTGAAAGCACTTAACCTCATGGCGTTGACCGGTATGGCCGTAAATATCAGCCTTAATTTTATACTAATACCACATCTGATGGCTGTGGGTTCAGCCTATGCAAGCCTGGCCACACAGTTTGTTACGGCTATTATCCAGGTGGCGATAGCACAGAGCATATTCAGATTTACTATCAACTGGAAGTATATTTTTACGCTTTTGTATTTCGCAGTTGGTGTTGTTGTATTAAACTGGTTTGCCGTTAATGTGATCCTGGACTGGCGCATGGCACTGGCAGTTGCCGGCATGGCATCGGTACTATGGGCTTTTGTATTGCGGTTAGTAAGTATTGGGGGATTTGTAAGGTTGATGAAAGAGGAGTAACCGGGAAAAGGAATTCAGGATATATTTGTTATTTATGAGAAAACTTTACTTTTCAGCTTATTTAGGTGGAACCGATTGCAATTCCAAGTCTGTAGGGATGGGATTTATAAATACTACCTAGCCACAAAATTATAATGTATGTACAAACAAGATAAATTTATCTGGACTTTACTTATAATATGCATTGTTGGATTTTTAAGTTTTCTTTTATTTTTCCAGTGGAGAGGTAAAGATTTGTTTTATCAGAAAACCGTGTTATCCTGAGTCTGTGACTCAGGATACAAAATATAAACCTGGCTCCAAAAGTATCTTTCTTCCGAAAGTAATCTTCAATATTGCATCCTTTTCCCTTAATTGCTTTCATTGCGGATTTCTCTATCTTTGCATTTCATATATAGGTTGATACCATGCCGGTTAACGATACCACCGATTTTAATGATTCGTTTAAAGTTGCAGTTTTTATTTACAAATGGCGTAAAACGCTCCTGATCCTTGGCGTGGCCGCCGCTGTGCTTTCGGCCATTATTTCGTCGCCGGTATTTGTAACTCCTTTGTACAAGTCGACGGTTATTATGTACCCGGCGGCAAGTAATTCTGTTTCAAAATTATTGCTTAACGACAACACAACCATAAAGCAGGATGTGCTTGGTTTCGGAGCGGACGAACAAATCCAGCAGATGCTCCAGATATTGAACTCCAACAGGATCAAGGATAAAATTATTACCAGGTTTAAATTAGGCGAGCATTATGGCATTGAACCGGTTTCGAAATACTATCAGACCAATGTTTACAATCATTTCAGGTCGAATATTACGTTTAAGCTTACCGAGTTTCAGGCTGTAAAAATAACAGTACTTGACAATGATGCCCAGATGGCTGCTGATATCGCCAATGGAATAGCCGCTGAACTCGATTCAGTAAAAAATGATATTCAAAAAGAGCGGGCCATACAAGGTTTTAAAATAGTTGAAGCGGAATATCTTTCGCAGCAAAAGCAGGTGAAGGGTATGGAAGATTCCTTAACCCTTGTAATGAAACTGGGCGTTAATGATTACGAATCTCAGTCCGAAATGCTGAACCGCCAGTTTGCAAAGGAAATTGCCGTTGGGAATACCCGGGCTATAAATGCGCTGACAGAAAAGCTGAAAATACTCTCGCAATATGGTGGACCCTATATTTCGCTGCGCGATGCACTTGTCCTGGAAAAGACGCAGCTAAGTTTTATAAAAGCCAGGTACGAAGAAGCGAAAATCGATGCATACTCAATTATACCTCAAAAGTTTATTGTCGAAAGTGCTACGAAAGCTGAACGAAAATCATTCCCTATCATTTGGATTATTGTAGTGCTTTCTACCCTGGGCACTTTACTGGTTGCAATGCTGATGATATTTATGGTTGAAAGAATTCCGGAGTTCTTGCGGAAACTAAAACATGCCGGCATTTAAACCGGTAGAGTACATATTTCATTTTGACGGAAAAACTTAAAATATCCATCGTCTACCTGGTAACAGCAATCTTTGTGTTGTTGAATACCTGGTTTATGTACAAGGAAATTTATATTGGAATTCTGATTCCGATAGCAGGCATCCTGCTGCTGATGTATATTTTAAAACTGGAGTATATACTGTTACTTGCAGTATTTGTCACTCCTTTATCCGTCGATCTTGGTAATTATGATTTTGGCGTCAGTATATCGGTACCCGGAGAACCACTGCTTGTAGGAATTCTCTTTTTTCTTTTTCTGAAAATCCTTCTCGAAGGGGGCGTGGATCGCCGCATTTTGAGTCATCCTGTTAGTATTGTTATTCTTTTCAATCTTTCATGGATGTGTATAACGGCTGTCACATCTGAACTGCCGCTTGTTTCTTTTAAACATCTTCTGTCGCAACTGTGGTTTATTGTGCCTGTGTATTTTGGCGGATTAATGTTTTTCCGAACCAAAATCAATATCAGGAAATTTATATGGGCGTACTTAATCTCATTGATTGTTGTAGTTTTTTATACAACCTGGCATCATTTTAGTTTTGGTTTCAGCGAAAAAGCCGGGCGTTGGGTAATGTCGCCTTTTTATAACGACCATACAGCCTATGGCGCAATTTTAGCTTTATTTATTCCTGTGGTTTTTGGATTGGCAGCAGATAAAACGGTATCTCGGAAGTACCGTATAGTGGCTATGCTGACTGGGTTACTTTTCCTTGTAGCACTTTTTCTTTCATATAGCCGTGCTGCCTGGGTTAGTGTTGGATTTGCTTTGGCAGTTCTGGTACTGGTTAAATTGCATATCAGGTTTAAATGGATCGCAATTTCAACAATTTCACTGTTAGTACTCTTTTTTACATTTAAAGCTGAGATTCTCGATAAACTTGAAAAAAACAAACAGGATGCCTCTTCTAATTTTATTCAGCATATTCAATCCATTTCCAATATTTCGTCCGATGCTTCGAACCTTGAGCGCATCAACCGCTGGCAGGCCGCTTTGCGCATGTTTTCAGAACGGCCGCTGGTAGGTTGGGGGCCAGGCACCTACCAGTTCGAATATGCGCCTTTCCAGCATGCAAATGAAAAAACCATTATCAGCACTAATTTTGGAAACAAAGGCAACGCGCATAGTGAATATATCGGGCCGCTTGCCGAATCAGGATTTTTAGGATTTTTAGGTATGATTTTCCTTGTGATCACAGTTATTTATACAGGATTGAAAGGCTATAAAAAATCGGTCAATTACCAGTCGAGGTTAATGGCTTTATCCGTCACTCTTGGGTTAATTACGTATTTTGTACACGGATTAATGAACAATTTTCTGAATACAGATAAGGCCAGTGTTCCCTTCTGGGGACTTGTTGCTATAATTGTGGCACTGGATACTTACTATCTTTCTGAAGAGAAACTATTGGAATAACTCTACAAAAAAAAATACCCCCTGATTGTCAGAAGGTATTTCAGCGGTTTGGTTGGTTGATTGAAGTTATTTAAGCTTAGCGTAAATCTCCGGCAGTTTGCGGAGTATCGCAAGTTCTTTCCATTTTTTTCGTGCTTCTATGGCAGGGATTCCGAAATAGGTTCCTCCTGCAGGGAGCGATTTATCAACGGCTGATGTGGCAAGAACAACAGAGCCTTTGCCAATCACAAGGTCTTTATTTATAGCTACTTTTGCCCATATCAGCACATCATCCTCAATAACGGTAACTCCGGCAATGGCAGTATGAGCTCCAATAAGACAGTTTGCGCCAATATGCGTATCGTGACCTACCTGCACATGATTATCGAATTTGGTTCCTTTACCGATGATAGTATCGCCTGATACGCCACGATCAATAGAGCACAGGGCACCAATTTCGACATTATCACTTATAATAACTCTTCCGCACGATTCGAACTTACGATAGCCTTCGGGTTTACGCTGGAAGTAATATGCGTCGGCGCCCAGCACACTGTTGGCATGTATTACCACATTATCGCCAATAACGGTGTGATCGTAAATGCTTACATTGGAATGAATAATACAATTCCGGCCAATCACTACGCTATTCCCCACAAAAGCTCCCGGCTGAATAACAGTGCCTTCTCCGATAGTAGCTTTTGGGCTGATGGCTGAAGCGGATGGAACAAACGGCATGAATTTGTTTACAAGCGAAACATACGCAGCAAAAGGATCGTCGTGAAATAAAAGTGCTTTGCCATCAGGGCATTCTACTTTCTGGTTAATAATGATGGTGGTGGCTTTGGATGAAAGCGCTTTGGCATAATATTTCGGATGATCGACAAAGGTAAGATCGCCAGGCGTAACCATATGTATTTCGTTCATTCCGGTAACCGGGAAAGCAGCATCACCCTGAAATGAAGCTCCAATAAAAGATGCTATTTCAGATAATGCTATTGGTGATGGTAATTTCATAAAAACGCTGTGATTTCTTAAATTTTATTAAAGCAGACTTGATAATTCCTGGAGCAGGTTTATTTTACTCTTTCGAAATACGTACCGGTGCGGGTGTCGATACGGATTTTTGTTCCTTCTTCAATAAACAATGGAACCTGGACGATAGCGCCTGTTTCGAGGGTTGCTTTTTTCAATGTATTGGAGGCAGTATCACCACGGAAACCTGGTTCTGTGTAAGTGATTTCAAGTTCTACAAAAGCAGGTAGTTCGCAGGTTAATGGAGTTTCGGTATCGGCATGAACCATAATTTCAACACCTTGTCCTTCTTTCATAAACTGGTAATTGTCGACCATTTCCTCATCAATCGAAATTTGCTCGAAATTCTCAGTATTCATGAAATTGTAACCATTATCGTCCTTGTAAAGAAACTGGTAAGGACGGCGTTCAACCCGGGCAACGTCAATAGGCGCACCTGCAGTAAATGTATTTGGGATGACTTTTCCGGTTTTTAGATTTTTGAGTTTTGTACGGACAAAAGCCGGGCCTTTGCCTGGTTTAACATGCTGAAACTCTACAATTTTATAGAGATCGTTGTTGAATTCTATGCAAAGTCCATTGCGGAATTCAGAAGTTGTTGCCATAAATTGGTATTAGAATGATGTTTACACTTTTTTAAAATGGGTGCAAAAGTACACTTTTTCCTGATAATGTTATAATTTGAAAATTAGATAATTGATTAATGTGATAGTGTGATAATGTGCAGATGAGGTAATTTGAAAATGAGGTAACTTGAGAATTTGAAAATGATGATTATAGCTGGATAGCTAATTTTGAACTGTTATATGGTAAAGCTTATTTGCCGTTTCTTTTATAGTCGTCAATTACAATAGATTGCGTGCAAAAATCGTGTTCCTCGCTTTGTGAATTGGAGCAAACAATAATAATCCTATCGGTATGATTTTCGGCAACAAGGTTACGGTACCATTCAATGGCTTTGTGGTCGAGGTTGGCGGCAGGCTCATCGAGAAGCACAACTTCGGATTCGGTGAGCAAGGCAATGGCTAGGCGCACCCTTTGTTTCATGCCGGAAGAGAAATATTTTATGGGTTTGTTGCGGTTACGCACCAGTCCGGTAGCTTCCATTACAGAATTAACATCCATATTATTACGGAACTTCCGGAAATGGCTGTGGAAAGTAAGCATTTCCTCCAAGGTAAATTCTTCGATGAGTTCCAGGTAGGGACCGCTGAAAGTTACATGCCGGAAAAAATCTTCAACGGCAATATTTTTGCCTTCGTGAATGTAGGTTAAAGCACCGCCAGAAGGATGCAGATGGCCAGATATAATCTGAAGAAGTGTTGATTTCCCTGAGCCGTTCGATCCAAGAATTGCGTAAGCGTTGCCTTGTTCAAAATCGAAATCCACATCCCGGAAAATCCATTCGTAATTATACTTTCTGCTAATTTTACTCAGGGAAATATGCATGGAATTTTGAGGTCTGGGTTTTAAGAAATAATATCAAAAAATAAGTATAATATTATTCTCTTGATTTTGAGTAGCCTTTCATAATACCACGTGTTGACCGGCTGATGAACGAAAGTATTTCGTCGCGCTCAACGGTAGGATGCATGGTAGTTTCAACAATTTCGACTGCACGGCTTACATTGTAACCGCTCAGGAAAATGATACGGTAGATATCCTGAATTTCATTAATTTTTTCGTTGGAAAATCCCCTGCGGCGTAATCCGACAGAATTAATACCAACGTATGAGACCGGCTCGCGTGCAGCTTTTGTAAATGGAGGTACATCTTTACGAACAAGCGAACCTCCCGATATCATAGTATGCTGACCAATGGTAACAAACTGGTGAACTGCCGAAAGTCCGCCAATAATTGCATAATCTTCAACCGAAATATGACCGGCAAGTGCTACCGAGTTAGCCAATATACAGTTGTTTCCTACAATACAATCATGAGCAATATGTGCATAAGCCATAATGAGGCAATTGTTGCCAATTACAGTTTCCATCAGGGCTTTTGTTCCGCGGTTAACGGTGACAAATTCCCGTATAGTTGTATTATCGCCGATTTTAACGATGGAATCTTCACCTGCATATTTCAGATCCTGTGGTACGGCTGCAATAACGGCACCAGGGAAAATGCGGCAGTTTTTCCCGATTCGCGCACCTTCCATAATGGTAACGCTGGATCCAATCCAGGTACCTTCGCCTATTTCCACATTTTTTTCAATGTTAACAAAAGGCTCAATAACCACATTTTTAGCAACATTTGCCTGTGGATGTACGTATGCTAAGGGCTGGTTCATGGGATGTTACGTTAATTGAGGTGTTAAGTTTTAGGGGGTATGAACTTACACTTTATTTTAAATGAAGCACTTATAGTCGGAAATCCCTTCACAATTCTCAAATACCCGGTACCCGGAAATAGGTGCTGGTACTAAAAGCTTTATTTTTTACGAGCTATCTGCGCCATTAATTCGGCTTCTGAAACAATTTTATCTCCTACCCAGGCTGTGCCGCGCATATGGCAAATGCCTCTGCGAACGGGCGAAATCATTTCCAGGACAAATACCAATGTGTCGCCGGGAACAACTTTCTGCCTGAATTTGACAGATTCCATTTTAAGGAAATACGTGATATAATTTTCAGGATCAGGAACTGTGTGCAACACAAATATACCGCCTGTCTGGGCCATGGCTTCAATCTGAAGTACACCAGGCATTACAGGTTCCTCAGGGAAATGGCCCACAAAGAAAGCCTCATTCATGGTTACATTCTTCACACCAATAACCCGCTTGTCATTTATTTCCATGATTTTATCAACCAGGAGGAAAGGCGGACGGTGTGGAAGTATCTTTTTAATGTCGTTAATGTCGTAAACTGGTTTTTTATTCAGGTCAACTTTTGGCCCTTTAGGTGCATTCTTGATGTGTTCGCGAATGAGTTTGGCAAAATTAGTATTCACCAGGTGACCAGGACGAGTAGCAATAATATGACCTTTCAAAGGCATTCCAACCAGTGCAAGATCACCAATAACATCCAGAAGTTTATGCCTGGCTGGTTCGTTGTGAAAGCGCAATTCCAGGTTGTTAAGGATGCCTTCTTTCAGAACAGTGATTTTTGGTTTGTTAAAATGCTTGGCAAGGCTGTCCAGTTCTTCTTCGCTCAGCAGACGCTCAACAAAAACAATGGCATTGCTTACATCACCACCTTTTATAAGGTTGTTCTGGATAAGGAATTCCAGGTCGTGAAGAAATACAAATGTGCGGCAGTCAGCAATTTCTTTCCTGAAGTCTTCGATATCAGCTATTGATGCATATTGAGTACCCAGTATACGAGTCTCAAAATCAATCATTACCGACAAACGGAAATTATCATCCGGAACAAGCACCATTTCACTTTTACGTTTTGCATCAGTAAGAGTGAGTGTGTTACGAAATTCGAAATATTCGCGTTGGGCGTCCAGTTCTACTATGCCTGCTGCGTCGAGGGCTGCTACAAAGAAACGCGCGCTGCCATCCATGATAGGCATTTCCTCGCTGTCAACTTCCACCAAGATATTATCGATTCCTAATCCGGCTACTGATGCCATCACATGTTCGATGGTTACCAGCCTGACTCCCTGAAATTCAAGGGTAGTGCCCCGTGAGGTATCGACAACATAATCTGCAATAGCGTCGATTATAGGTTTATCTTCAAGATCAATACGGCAAAATTTGATGCCATGATCTGCCGGTGCCGGTTTAAAAGTTAAGTTGACCTGTTTTCCTGTATGTAATCCTGAGCCTTTTACTGTAACAGGCTCTTTTATTGTACGTTGTTTATCAAACATATATAAGATAGCTAGTATAAATTAGCCGATTTTTTCGTCGCTGATTTTTTCAGCCTGTAATTGTTTAATTGTTTTTTCAAGATCTCCGATCCTGTAATATAATTTATCCAGATTATTGAAAATGGCGATTACGCGTCTGAATTTGCTGATTTCCAGTGCTGGTGCGCCTAGAAGAATACTTCCCTGCTTGGTAACGCTATGAGCAATTCCTGCTTTACCACCAATTTTTACATCATCAGCAATAGAAATATGCCCTGAGATTGCTACTTGTCCTCCTAACATGCAGTTTTTACCGATTTTCGAAGATCCTGCAATGCCTGTCTGAGCTGCAATTACTGTATTTTCCCCAATTTCAACGTTGTGCGCGACCTGTATCAGGTTATCCAGTTTAACGCCTTTGCGGATTATCGTGGAGCCCAGGGTAGCACGGTCAATAGTGGTATTGGCCCCGATTTCAACATTGTCTTCAATTACAACGTTACCTATCTGGGCTACTTTTTTATAGTTATTATCACTTTGCGGCGCAAAACCAAATCCGTCAGCTCCGATTACTGAGCCTCCATGAATGGTGCAGTCTTTACCAATAGTACAGTCATAATAGATTATTACTCCGGGATAAAGTGTAGTACCCGATTCTATTTTTACATTCTCTCCGATATAACACTGGGGAAATATTTTGACTTCATCGCCGATTACAGCATTATCGCTGATCACAACAAATTCTCCAACATAGGCATTGCTTCCTATTTTGGCCGATTTGGAAATTGATGCCAATGGAGAAATTCCGGTTTTACCTTTGCGCATTTTGTCGTAAATCTCGAGCAGGTTTGCAAAGGCAGTATATGGATCGTCAACACGAATTAGTGTACATGAAAGTTCCTGCTCTGCCTGAAAATCGCTCTGAACAAGTACAATAGATGAACGTGTGCTATTAATAAACGGGTAATATTTTGGATTTGCGAGGAAACTTAATGCTTCAGGTTCGCCATCTTCGATCCTTGCTAAGCGGTTTACTTTTACGTCAGGGTTCCCGTCGATAGTGCCACCTACAAGGCCGGCAATGTCTTTTGCAGTAAATTCCATCAGGATCAATTAGGTTAATTTCCGGTTGGTTTTAAAAGTTTGCAAATATAGATATTATTATTAACATGAACTTCACATGTTTATAACATCTATTTAACATGTGTTGTCAAATGTCAGCCCACTTTGGATAATATGTAAAAAACTTTGAAACGGTTTTGTTGTACACAGCTATATTGAGTTGTTCCGAAAGACCGGATATATCCCAACGTTGCCCCGTTTTATCAACAATAGTAATACGGTCGTTATTTGGATCGTAAGCGCTGTTTGAAATTTCCCCCTGACCCGTAAAATAGCTGTAATCATCACCTGCCAGGTTTAGCTTTTTACTGATATTGTTTTGGATTTCTGCCATTCTAAGTTCATCAGCCGGCGTTGAAGTTATCACAACCCTGAACAGATTACGATTGAGCAATGAATCACAAAGCGAGCTCAGGATCGGATCGGGATAGGATGCCCATTGTTTGATGGCACAGTGAATATCGTAATCATCTAGTAAAGCAAAGGTTGAGAGGATCTCAGGCGAGGCAATGAATTCTTCTTCCCCGATTTTCTGACTGAGGAAAAACATCAGCGATTCCGAAGCCGGCAGTTTCCTGCCTTCTGCCGCAAGCGCCCTGGCCCGGTTCAGAATGCTGATCTGCATATATTCGACAGCAAGTACTGTTTTATGATAATATACCTGCCAGTACATCAACCGGCGGGCAACAATGAATTTTTCGATGGAGTAGATGCCTTTCAGCTCAACAGCAAGTTCATCATCAACTACAGTCAGCATTTTAAGGATACGATCTGTGCTGATAACGCCTTCGCTCACTCCGGTATAAAAACTGTCGCGCATCAGGTAATCGAGCCTGTCCATATCAAGCTGGCCTGAAACCAGTTGATGAAGGAACTTACGCGGATACGTATTCGAGAAAATTGCAATGGCGGTTTCCAGCTTGTTGCCAAATTCTGAATTCAGCTGCTTCATGAACATCAATGTAATTTCTTCATGCGAAATGTCATGTACAATATGATGTTCCAGGGCATGGGAAAACGGCCCGTGACCAATATCGTGCAATAAAATAGCGAGTGTTGCACCCTGTGCTTCTTCGGGCGAGATTTGAAACTCTTTTGATCGCAATGTTTCTATAGCCTGGCCCATAAGATGCATTGCTCCAAGGGCATGGTGAAACCGGGTATGCAAAGCTCCGGGATAAACCATAGATGCTAAACCTAATTGCTCAATCCTTCGAAGTCGCTGAAAAAATGGATGCTCAATTACGTCAAAAACCAACTTGTCGGCTAAGGTAATAAAGCCATAAAGCGGATCATTTATAATTTTTCGTTTGAAGGCTGTTGCTGTTGCCACGCTATTTTGTTAAATTTGTATAAAAGACCTGTTAATTAAGTTGAAGGCACAATAAAACAGCCCGTAAATGCATTTATAGAGAGCTGACGAAGTGCAAATGAGAATTTACTGAATATAGCAAAAATGCTGTGTTTGCAAAGATAACAAATGCCTTTACGGATTGTTATATAATATTAAATAATAAACATGGAAAACGGAGTAATATTGTGGGCTGACGATGAAATTGACCTTTTGAAACCTCATATAATGTTTCTGAAAGACAAAGGGTATGAAGTACTCACAACCAACAATGGTGATGAAGCAATTGATGTTTTAAAAGCCAAAACGGTGGATATTGTTTTTCTCGACGAAAACATGCCAGGATTATCAGGTATCGAAACCCTGTCGATCATCAAAGCGAGCTACCCGAATTTACCCGTGGTTATGATCACGAAAAGTGAAGAAGAGCATATTATGGAAGATGCCATAGGTGCCAGCATTTCCGACTACCTTATTAAACCGGTGAACCCTAAACAGATTCTGCTGAGTGTTAAGAAAAACCTGGAAAATAAACGGCTTGTTAGTGAAAAAACCACACATGCCTACCAGCAGCAATTTCGAAACATTGGGATGGAAATCAGCAACAGGCTCGATTTTAATGAATGGATTGAAGTATATAAGAAACTGGTTTACTGGGAACTGGAGCTTGAAAAAGCACAGGACCAGGGCATTGTAGATGTGATGCGTTCGCAGAAAGATGAAGCCAACCAGGTTTTCTGCAAATATGTGGAACGTAATTACCTAGATTGGCTGAATGGGAGGAGCTCTGAAAAGCCCGTCCAGTCTCATACACTGTTGCGGGAAAAAGTTTTTCCTCTGATAAAAGAAAACAGTTCCATGTTCCTGATCCTTATCGATAACCTGCGGTACGATCAATGGAAAATGCTGCAGCCGATTTTTGAGGAATATTATCGTGTTGAACAGGACGAATTGTATTACAGCATATTGCCATCAACAACCCAATACGCACGCAACGCATTGTTCTCCGGGCTTTTGCCCAGCGAAATTGCAAAGAAATATCCCAAATACTGGGTTGACGAAGATGAGGAAGGAAGTAAAAACCAGTTTGAAGGAGAATTGCTGGGCGAGAATATGAAACGGTTTGGTCACGATGTTAAATATTCGTACACCAAAATCCTGAATCTTACCGCCGGCCGCAAACTGCTGGATGCACTGCCTAACCTTATGGGAAATCGTTTCAATGTAATTGTTTACAATTTCGTTGATATGCTTTCGCACGCCCGTACCGAAATGGAAGTAATACGAGAACTGGCTGATGATGAAGCCGCTTACCGCTCACTGACTGTAAGTTGGTTCGAGCATTCACCATTAATGGATATTATTAAATTCCTCGCTGCCAAGAAAATCCCGTTAATCATTACAACTGATCACGGTTCAGTAAGAGTAAACAATCCGGTAAAGGTGATTGGCGATCGGAATACCAATACCAATCTGCGATATAAAAACGGGAAAAGTCTGAATTTCAATAAAAATGAAGTGTTTGAGGTAAAAAATCCGGCCGAAGCTTTTCTGCCGCGAACCAATGTAAGTTCAGCTTATGTTTTTTGCAAAGGTGTTGATTTCTTTGCCTATCCCAACAACTACAACCATTATGTATCGTATTACCGTGATACTATTCAGCACGGAGGTATTTCGATGGAGGAACTTATGATTCCGTTTATTTACATGAAAGCAAAATAACCGGGGAATCTTAATCTGGAAATTAAATCGGGAAAATAGGAGCGCAGGATGAATTGTGTTAGTCTTTTGACATGAAGATTAAAGATGAAACAATAACTTTTATTATTTGTTATTGAAGAACCAATTCACTTTTTACTCCTCGTCTCCGGTTTTTTCGGTTTACTTTTGTTTTAAATTAACAGACTGTTTCCTAAATAAAAATTAACAATTACGAATGGCTGAAATTTACACCTGTCAATCACCGGATGAACTTCACACCATCGCTTCCGCGTTAATTGACTACCACAAGGACAAAAGGATTTTTGCTTTTCATGGCGAAATGGGTGCTGGGAAAACGACCTTTATTAAAACCATCTGCCAATATCTTAAAGTTACTGATACGGTCAGCAGTCCTACATTTGCTATTGTAAATGAATATCTTACAGCGGATTCCGGGAATATTTTTCATTTTGATCTCTACAGGATAAAATCCTGGACTGAGATGCTTGAAATCGGTTACGAGGACTACTTTTGCAGCGGGAATTACTGCCTGCTGGAATGGCCCGAAAAAATTGTAAATTTGTTACCTGAAGAAACCGTACATGTCGATATTGTGGTATCGCAGGATGGCAGCGTGCGCACGATCACATTCTGATTTTTGAAATGATAATTTATGATACAGAATAATTACTCAGGAATATTTCATTCAGGGCAACTGATTCCCCAGGAAGAACGGCTCGAAGTCCAGCGCGGACAGAAAAACCTGGTTATTGGTGTTCCTAAAGAATGCGCCTTTTCGGAGAACCGCATACCCCTCGATCCGGATGCGGTTGGACTGCTTGTTCATCACGGACACCGTGTACTTATAGAAGCTGATGCCGGTAAAGCGGCACATTTCCCTGATGCCGAGTATGCTGAAATGGGTGGAGAAATTATTCATGATACCCGAAAGATATTTGGTGCGGACATTTTGCTTAAAATTGCCCCGCCAACACTTGAAGAGATTGAAATGATGGGGCATAAACAAACCGTTATTTCATCTATTCACACTTCAGCAATTAACGAAGAATATTTCAGGCGGTTGCTTGTAAAACGAATTACAGCTGTTGCCTTCGAATATGTTCAGGATAAGGCAGGAACGTTTCCTGTAATCCGCGCTATGAGCGAAATTGCCGGTAATACTTCCATGCTTGTAGCTGCTGAATATATGAGTAACCCTGAATATGGCCGCGGTAAAATGCTTGGCGGGTTTTCAGGGATTTCACCAACCGAAGTTGTAATTCTTGGAGCTGGAACGGTTGGCGAATACGCCACCAGGGCAGCCCTCGGCATGGGAGCATTTGTAAAGATATTTGATAACTCGGTTTATAAACTGCGACGCCTTCAGAATAACCTGAATACCAGGGTTTATACTTCCATGATTCAGCCAAGGGTTTTGATGAATGCACTCCGGTCTGCCGATGTAGTTATCGGTGCCATTCATACTGCTTACGGCCGCACACCAATCGTTGTAACGGAAGATATGGTGCAGCATATGAAATCGGGAGCTGTAATTATTGATGTGAGTATCGATCAGGGCGGCTGTTTTGAAACATCGCAGGTGACTGACCACCGTAATCCTGTTTTTAAGAAATACGATGTAACTCATTATTGCGTTCCGAACATTGCTTCGAAAGTTCCTCATACTGCATCCTATGCACTGAGTAATTTCCTTTCACCAATCCTTTTACGGTTTGGTGAGGAAGGTGGTGTTGAAAAAGTACTGCACTCCGATTATGGAATCCGCCAGGGAGCCTATCTCTACAATGGCATTTCTACAAATAAATATCTTAGCGACACATTCCATCTTCCTTTCCAGGATATCAATCTTTTAATGGCAGCTTTCAGGTAAGGAGACCCGTGAACAATTGGAAATTCAATTTTGTTGTACCGCTAAGTCCTTTGGATTTGATTCTTTTTATGCGAAAATTTATTTCTTTTTTTATAATCATACTATTTCTCCTGTCAACTTTTAGCAGCAAAGCTGGGTCTGACGAAAACGATCAGGGTAAAGTTACGCTGAGCGGGTATGTACACGATCAGTCGAATGGAGAGTTATTGATAGGCGTGACCGTATATTGCTACGAGTTGAAAACTGGTGCTGTTTCAAACATGTATGGGTTTTATTCACTGAGTCTTTTGCCAGGTAAGTATACTATGCGATATTCTTATGTGGGTTTTAATACCATGGAAAAAGAAATCCGGATCGATAACAACCTTACCATGGATATAAACCTGTCTCCCATTGAGTCGGTGCTTGGTGAAGTTGTGATTATTGGAAAACGAACTGACGAAAATGTTCGTGCCCCGGAGATGAGCATGGTGAAAATGGATATTAAAACCATCCGGAAAGTGCCCGCTCTGCTGGGTGAAATTGATGTGATTAAAGTGCTTCAACTTCTGCCGGGAGTGCAGGCAACCAGCGAAGGATCAACCGGATTTAGTGTTCGCGGAGGAAATTCTGATCAGAACCTGATCCTTCTCGATGAAGCCACCATTCATAATGCCTCACACCTGATGGGATTCTTTTCTGTATTTAACAATGATGCTGTTAAAGATGTAACTCTTTATAAAGGAGATATTCCGGCAGCTTATGGCGGCAGGCTTTCATCGTTGCTCGATGTGCGGATGAAGGATGGGAATACGAAAAAATTTGGTTTTACCGGTAGCATAGGTACCGTGTCAAGCAAACTCACTATCGAAAGCCCGATTATTAAGGATCGAACAAGTTTTCTTGTCTCCGCCCGCAGAACTTATGCCGATCTTTTTCTTCCTTTAGCCAAGGATGAGAATGTACGAAAAAGCAAACTTTATTTTTATGATCTGAACCTGAAGCTGAGTCATGTAATCAATGAGAATAACAGGATTTATCTTTCGGGTTATGCTGGTCACGATACTTTTAAAAATGAATTTGCCTCCATGGGATTCGGAAACCAGACCGGATCGGTCCGCTGGAACCATCTTTTTTCAAAGAAACTCTTCTTTAATTTAAGCCTCATTTATTCGAACTATAATTACGAACTTGGAACTCCTGAAGGTGATGCAAATTCATTTAAATGGACCTCGCAGATGCGGGACTATTCGGCCCGTTTCGATTTCTCGTATTACATTTCGGATAAGCATATGCTCCGTTTCGGCGCTACAACGATGTATCATGAGTTTTTTCCAGGCACCGCAAATGGTTTAGGCAGCGAAAGTGCCATTACTGAATTCAAACTACCGGCAGAATATGCCCTCGAACACAGCCTTTACGGTTCGGATGAATTCAAACTTACACCGAAATTTACGCTTAAATATGGCATCCGTTTCGCTGTGTTTCAGAATATCGGCCCGGGTACCTATTATACTTTTGACCAGAACTATATTCCGGTTGACAGCACCGTTTATCGGAAAGGAAATATTTTTAATTCGTACACCTCTCTTGAGCCAAGGTTAGCATTTACATTCCTGGCATCCGAAGTATCATCGATAAAAGGAAGCTATTCGCATGCTGCACAGTTTCTTGCCCTGGCACAAAATTCTACAGCCGGAACGCCGCTTGATATCTGGTTTCCTGCCACCCCAAACGTAAAACCGCAGTTATGCGACCAGGTTTCTATAGGGTATTTCCGGAATTTTAAAAAGAACATGTACGAAGCGTCAGTGGAAGTATATTATAAAAACTTCAGGAATGTGATTGACTTCCGGGATCATGCCCAGTTATTGTTAAATCCTTACCTTGAAGGAGAATTGCGGATAGGCAAAGGATATTCCTATGGCATCGAAACTTTGTTACGGAAAAATGAAGGCCTTTTAACCGGATGGATTAGTTACACGTATTCACGTTCGTTCCGTATTATTCCCGAAATTAATGAGGGCAACAAGTACAATGCGCCTTACGATAAGCCACATTCGCTGAATATAGTTGTGAATTATGATTTTTCGAAACGGGTTTCAGCCTCAGCCACATGGGTTTATGCAACGGGACTACCCGTAACATTCCCGACAGGCAGGGCAACTGTTGGAAATGCTATCATACCGATTTACTCGAATCGTAATGCTTACCGTATGCCGGAGTATCACCGCATGGATTTATCAGTTTCGCTCAAAGGAAGGGATAAGCCAGGCAGAAAATGGCACGGAGAGTGGAATTTGTCGGTTTACAATGCGTATAACAGGCATAATGCATGGGCGATCAGTTTTACTCATGATGCTGTAGATCCAAATATTACTTATGCAAAGAAGACGTATCTTTTTGCTGTAATACCGGCGCTCACCTATAATTTTAAGTTTTAAAAAACATGAAATACTGCAAATCAATATTTCTGATCTTACTTTTATCAGTTACGATTTATTCGTGTACCGAAAAAATTGATATCAAACTTGATGAAAGTTATGCCAGGCTGGTAGTCGACGGCTCTTTAACCACAGATACAATGTCTCATATCATTAAACTTAAATCATCTTCCAGTTATTTCTACAATCAGCCCTCGCCAATTGTTACAGGCGCTTTAGTGAGCATCACCAGTGGAACAGACACCTACAATCTGAAAGAGGATTCAGCAGGAATATATCGTACAGATCCTTCGGTGTATGGTGTAGCCGGTCAAACTTATACATTGAATATTAAACTGCCCAATCCTCTTGGTGGACATACAGATTACTCCGCTACTTCAACGCTCAATCCGGTTGTTCCACTTGATTCAGTTAGTCTTCTTTTTCATCCCGATTGGTCGGAACATGGGATATGGGAAGTGAAATGTTATGTTCAGGAACCACCCACCATCGACTTTTACCGTTTCATGATTTTGAAGAACCGTACATTGCTGACCGATACGCTTAACGAGTGGTTTGTAACCGATGACAAGTTTTTCAATGGGAATTATACCAACGGCGCAACAGTGGCATACCTTCAGCAAGGTTCCGCAAAGGAAGGTCTGGCAAAAGGAGATACCGTTACAGTTGAAGTGAATAGCATTGGCAAGGACTACTATAATTTTATTTTGGATGCCCAGGCAGAATTGCGTGGTTCCAATCCCTTGTTCAGCGGACCGTCAGCCAATGTGCAAGGAAATATCAACAACGGTGCTATTGGCTTTTTTACTGCTTATTCAACTACCAGGTCCTTTGCAATTGCGCCTGGATTGAAGAAGAAGTGATAAGTTATACGTATTAAGGAGTAACGGTTGCAATTAACGAATAGCGAATAACGAACAACAAATAACGAATAACTTTCCCGGTTACCTGTCCCTTAAACAAAATCCCTGAAAGTTTATGCACGATATTGAACCTTATTATAACTGGCACGGCCTTTACCTGGCATCTGAAGATGAACGATCGCCATTTTACGGGCGGGAATACAGCGAATTTGAATTCACCGGAAAGGTTTATAATTACCTTATTCACCCACAGTGGGATTATATAGGTTCTGAAACACTGTACCTCAAATTGCTTTTTGCCGATTACGAGAAAGGATTCTGCATTATTGAATTAATTGGCGAATGGAACGATTGCCTGTATAATGATATTATGTTCGTTTACCGCAATGTAATTGAGACACTGCTCGAAAATGGAATCAATAAATACATACTGATCGGCGAAAATGTGCTTAACTTTCACTATTCCGACAACGATTATTATCAGGAATGGTTTGATGAACTTGGCGATGGATGGATTGTGTGCCTTAATTTCCGGAGTCATGTTATCCAGGAATTCGAAGCGGGCCACCTGGATTATTATATGGCTATGGGCGGGAACTTTGATATTCTGCCATGGCGCACAGCATCACCTCAGAAGTTATTTTCTGTTGTGGAACAGTTGATTACCAGGAGACTGAACATGTGATTGACAAGAATTTACGATTTGTAATTTCGGATTTGCGATTTCCAACATCCGCAATCCGCAGTCCGACATCCATGAAATAACAATTATGAAACAATCCGTAATTCTCACTATTCATGGCCATGTTCAGGGTGTCGGGTTCAGGTATTTTGTAAGTCAGAAAGCTGAGCAGTATGGTATCAGCGGCTTTGTTAAAAACCAGCTAAACGGGAATGTTTATATTGAAGCCGAAGGCGGGCCTGAACAACTGGAACTGTTTATAAATGCTTGTAAGCAAGGGCCTTCACATGCATGGGTCGGGAAAGTTGATATTCAATACACACCGGCACAGGATTTTATTGGTTTCCAGAAAAGGTAATCGCCAGATTATCAGTATATTTTATTGCTGGATTTTTATTTGAAAAATTAAAAGAGTTTGTTTTTAAGACAAAATTGACTCCTGTTTGTTCTTATCATCACTGAATTCTAAAATTCTAAAATCTGAGACTTTTCCTGACCAATAAAAACCCCAATCTATGGCACTTGATTTCTTGATTTCGAGCGAAGTTTTGGCTAACGGGCACACAGCACACTATGCCAAACTAAACGGCAG
>CAIWMA010000436.1 GCA_903913645.1 uncultured Bacteroidales bacterium
GACGGAAACTGGCACCATGTTGCAGCCACTTTCGATGGAACAACCCGCTCCATATACTGGGATGGTGTACTAAAAGGATCGGATCATCCTGGCGGTCATAATGTTACATATTCAGATAATTTGAACATTGCTGCAACGAATAATGGAGAGTATTTTGACGGAGCTATTGATGAAGTGCGAATCTGGTCAGTTGGAAGGAGTCAGGCACAAATTCAGGATAATATGAATTCAGTCATTCCGGTAAATAGTGCAGGACTGTCAGCATATTACAGATTTGATGAAGGCACAGGAACGGTCGCTGCTGATGCAACAGGTAATGCAAACAACGGAACCTTATCCGACTCTCCTGCCTGGGTGAATCCTTCAACTGCTCCACTTAGTTTTCCTTCAGCTGCGAACTTATTATGGTCATCAGGCGCAACTACTTCTTCAATAACTGTAAGTACTTCAGGCACATACACAGTTACTGCCACAAGCGGAGAAGGATGTACAGGTTCAGAATACATTTCGGTAACGGTAATCCAATTGCCTGTACCGGTTATAAGCGGACTGACAACTGTGAGTTCCGGTCAGTCCGATGTTACATATACAACTGATTCTGATATGATAAATTACGATTGGTCGATTACCGGAGGCTATGCCATTGCTGGTGGTGGAAGCTCAGACAATACAATTACTATTGCCTGGGATGCTGGTGGCACAGGTCATATTAAAGTTAATTATACGAACGGTGGCATCTGCAGCGCAGAAGTCCAGGCTGATTTGGAAGTATCTATCATCAGCAAAACCTCTCAGCAGGCAGGCAGCTGGAACGAAGCCTCAACATGGACTCCAACCGGGGAGCCTTCAAACACTGAAAATGTGTTAGTTCTTCATAACATAACAGTAAATAATGCCCCTGCAGCGGTCTGTAATTCCTTAACCATCAGTTCAGGCTCCTTAACGATAAATGCTGATCAGTCCTTAACAGTATACGGGACACTTGCCAACAGTGCAGGCAATACAGGTCTGGTGGTTAACTCCGGCGGATCGCTTATACAGAATAGCGCTGCTGTAGCTGCAACAGTAAAACGTGCCATTGCCGGTGACGATAAATATCACCTCTTTATCTCTCCCATCAACGAATCTGTTACAGCCGGCAGTTCTTCCTGTTTTAAAGGCGCTTATGTTGACCGCTACCAGGAATCAGCCGGCGAATGGGTACGCCTTGCTACTGACGATAACGTGGTTTCTGATTACGGATATTCCATTAATTTCGCAAACGGCACACCGGAACTAACTTTCCCAGGTACGCTGAAAACAAGCCCCGTAAGCTATACCAATCTTAGCTTCACTCCGGCAGCACCTGGTTACGGATCGGGCTGGAATCTGGCTGGGAATCCTTACCCATGCAGTATCAATACGGCGCTGCTGACAGTTCCATCAGGCATGAATGCCACTGCCTATGTGTGGGATGAAACAGGCTCGGGAAATTATATACCGCTCACTATAGGAGCTGCAAGTGCCACACCGGGAATTATTGCTCCAATGCAGGGTTTCTTTGTTAACACATCCTCGGCTACCAATTCCCTTACCCTGGCTAATGAAGCCAAAGTGCATGGAGGTATTTTTTATAAAAGCAGCAACTCTGTGACTCAAATGCTTACTATTTCCATCGCAGGCAACGGCTATTCGGATAAAACCTATGTAAGATTTCATGAGGATGCTACCGAAAATTTTGATCAGATGTTGGATGCGTACAAACTCTCAGGGCTTGAAGAGGCGCCACAGCTCTATTCCATCTTACCAACCGAAAAAGCTGCAATTAATACTCTTTCTTCCTTCTCCGAAAATCAACAAATTCCTCTCGGCCTGAAAGTTGGCGCTGCAACCACCTATGCACTTAATGTTGAAGGCATTAACAGCTTCGAACCATCGGTATCCATCAGCCTGAATGATCTTAAACTAGGGACTTCACAGGATATTCGCATTAATCCGGCATATTCGTTCACCGCCTCTCCCGGCGATGCTGAAAACCGTTTCCAGATCAGTTTTGCTTCCGTAAACGGCATTAACGAACCGAATTCTTCAGGGATAATTATCAATGCGGCTCACGGCATTCTACATGTCACCAATAATGGGAATTCTGCCGGGATGATTTATGTGTATTCCACCACCGGTCAGCTTCTTGCAACTTCAAAATTCAGTTCGGGCGAAACTACCTTACGCATGGTTTCAACAGGTGTTTACATGGTGAGAGTGGTTACAGGTATAACCAGCTCAACCCGGAAATTAGTTGTTCTGCAATAAAGAGCAAAACATGGATCCTAAAATATTTAAAACATTCAAAAGTATGAAAAAAGCACTTCAATATAGTTTCCTGACCGCATTCCTTATATTATCGACGTTTCTTAGTCTGAAGGCACAACCGCACGCCGGACATCAAAGTGCTGGTAATGTATCAGGCGGCCGCATTGGTGCCGGAGCCGGCGCACCGGTTGGCAGCGGCACTTTGTTATTAACCGGGCTTGCAGCATTGTATGGCTTTAAGAAGGTTTATCATATAAATAAAAGCCTGGAAGCACAACCGTAAAAATCTTTTCTTGACTTAGGAACCTTATCCTGAAAGTCGTGGTAACTTTACTTTTAAATTCTCGAATTGAGTGTGTATCAACTCTTTTAAGAAATTAATATTTAACGGTTTAGCTACAAATTCGTTGCACCCGGCTCTTAAAGCTGTTTCCCTTTCATTTATCAGGCCATAAGCGGTTTGAGCTATGATGTAAACCGTGGTGTTAAAGCAGCGAATTTGCCTGGTGGTCTCATACCCATCAATTCCCGGCAATTTTATATCCATAAATACCAGGTCCAGATCAGGATTATTCCGACAAATTTCAACAGCATCAATTCCGTTATCTGCTTTTAGAATTTCTTTGCTGTATTTAATAAAAGCTATAGAAATAAGCATTTGAGAAATTTCATCATCCTCAACAATTAATATTTTAAGTTTTTTTGCAGCTTTTACATCCATTGAAAATTTATCACTATCCACAGGCCATGCCCTCTCCTTCAACGGATAATATGGAAGTGAAAAATAAAATACCGAGCCTTGCCCTTCTTCACTTTCTACCCAGATTTCCCCTCCAAGCATCTGTACATAGGCTTTGGAAATTGACAATCCCAGGCCTGCACCCTGGAATGCACGCGAATCACTGATATCAGCTTGTACAAAACGATCAAATATGGCCTGAAGCCTGTCCTTTGGAACACCGATTCCAGTGTCTTTAACATAAAACTCCAGCCTGTCCGACGGGTCTGTTGTTGTTAACTCACTTTTAGCATACGAACTGGCAGACCTTAAATGATATCCAAGTTCGATAATTCCTGTATCGGTATATTTTATGGCATTCTTAATCAGGTTTGTAAGTATTGCATATACTTTCTCGCGATCAGAACGAATTATAGCCTGGTTATCTGAAAGTCCGTTTTTGCAAGTAATCCGGATCCCTTTCTTTTCAGCCTCCGGCCTGAAAAAGGTAGTGATAAATTCAGTCTGTTCATTAATCTTGGTTTCCGTGAGTAGAATTTTCATCTGCCCCGATTCGATTTTCGAAATATCAACTATATCGTTGATAATATTCAACATGCGATCACCACTTTTTTTGATGATCTGTATATATTCCTCCTGTTGTTCTCCAGTAAGGTCCGGCATTTTGAGAAGCTCGGCAAAACCAAGTATCCCATTCATTGGTGTTCGGATTTCGTGACTCATATTAGCCAGAAAAGCTGATTTCAAGCGGTCACTTCCTTCTGCCTTTTCCTTTGAAACAAGCAGGTCTGCATTTAATAATGTAAGTCTTTCATTCTGAATTAGAAGCTGATTAGTCAGGTTTTTAGTCTCAGAAATATTCCTGGAAATTCCTATGAGCCTGTAAATATGACCTTTACTGTTTTTTATCGGAATAAGCTGTGTATAATAAGTCTGTTCAATATCTTTTAAAAGAATGGTCTCTTCATATGAAATGCTTTTTTGTTCGTGTACGCAATGGTCAAAATTTTGTTTAAAAACAGTACATAATTCAGCCGGAACACATTCTTCCATGAACTTTCCAGGCTCAAAAAAGCCAGACTCTCTTTTATGAATGGGATTTACTACCAAAACCTTATACCGCTGGTCGTTGGTTATATCAAGAATAAAAATATGATCTAATGTTTTATCGAAAATTTGTTTATAACGCTCTTCACTGTCATGGGCTTTTTCTTTGGTCAGGACTAATTCTTTTTCAATTTCTTTTCTGATGGTTATATCTTCTGATATCCCAAGCAGATATTTGTTATTCCCATGATGATCTTTAACTGCTATTTTCTTGGTATATAATGTTTTTACTCCGGATTTGGTATTAACTTCCTCCTCCTCAACTATCAAAAGTTCGTTATTTTCAAACACTGACTTGTCTTTTAAAACAAAGAAATCTGCCTGTTCCTTGGTAAAAATATCGTAATCATTTTTACCAACCAGTTCTTCCTTTCTATACCCCAGGAGTTGTTCGCCCGTCCTGTTAATACTCATATAACGCAAATCATTTGCATCTTTGATGAATATCATTGCCGGAATATTTTCGAAGATATTTGACAAGAAAGCTTCACTCTCTTCTGCGCGCTCTTTTGCTTTTAATAATTCAGTAGCTTGGAGTTCTATCGTTTGTTTCTGCCGTATATTCGAAATACCGATTGATAAATCACTTGCAGCCAATAAAAGTATTTTTATCTCATCATTACCAAAGGCATTTGTTTCGTCAGAATAAATATTAAGAGCGCCAAACACAATTTTATTAAAGAAAATAGGAAGAGCAACCAACGACTTAAATCCATTTTTTACAGCACTCGCTTTCCATGGTTCAAAATTTGGATCATCCAGAATATCCTGCATTACAATATACTTGCCGGTTTTTATTGCTTGCCCGGTAGGTCCTTCACTTAATTTATCGTCTCCCCACGAAATTTTAATGTGATTCAGGTAATCCTTATCGAAACCAGCCGATGCAACCGGGAGAACGGTTTTGTCGTCCATTGCCAGCCCAATCCATGCCAGTTTGTAACCAGCTTCTTCAACTGCAATTTTGCAAATACTATTCAAAAGCCTGTTTTCGTCATCTTCCCTGATAATCAGTTGACCAAACAGCCGCTGTGCATTAAAAGCCCGCTCAACACCCTGCCTGGTATTAACAAAGGCTAACGCTTTCTTTAGTGCTGCATTTTCAGCTAGCATCTGATCATAGGTAGGTGTTTGATCAACCATAGCTCAGTAATTATATTACGATATTTGAAATATCATTCTGGATTGAATTCCCGGTTTAAACATGATGTCTAAAAAATCACTTGTTTATAAAGTAAAAATACGAAAAGTTTAATGGAATTAACAGGCTAAAAATCAAATAAATAGTGAAAAGTATCAAATTTCAAGCTTTACTCGCATAAAATCAATTTATTCAGGACGAAATTTTCAGAAAGATGTAAAATTTTTTTTCACATTTATGAATCCGAAACCGGTTTCCGGAACATTGCAGGGTTCGATAAAAGGTGGCTGGCAAATTATTCAACAATAAAGTTCGTAAATAGTACAAAGTATTTATCCTGAAATAACTACAAAATATGGCAAAACTGGTCATTTCACGGCTTGAATAAAGGCATCACACGATAAAAAACTCCAGAATTCGATCTATTTATCAACTAAATCTTCCAGAGCAGATTTCAGATCAGGATAACTGAATTGAAACCCTGAGTTAATAAGATGTTCAGGCAAAGCAAACTGTCCTCCCAGAAGTGCAATAGCACCTTCACCAAATAAGAACTTTAATGCAAAGGATGGGACCTGAAAAATCGCGGATTTTCCTAATATCCGGGCAAGCATTCTGGTAAATTTTTTATTGTTGACAACATTGGGAGCAGTCAGGTTAAATTCGCCGGAAGCTTTGGGATTTTCAATTATAAACTCCAAAGCTTGAATAACATCATACATATGTATCCATGAAAATCCCTGCCTGCCTGATGCAATTTTACCACCAAGGCCTTTACGGAACAGAGGTAGCAACCGTCGTAACATACCACCTTCTTTGCCCAACACAATTCCAAACCTGGTGATTGCTACTCTTGTAAAGGGAACTGCTTTTTTCGCTTCCATTTCCCATGTGTTACAGATTTGTCCGAGATAGTCATCTGCCAGCTTAAAATTGCTTTCTGTCTGTTCGCCCTGCTGCGAATAAATTCCGACTGCCGAAGCCGAAATAAGCAATTGCGGTTTTTTGTCCATCAGGCTTATCGCTTCCACAATTTTACCCGTAGTGTTTACACGGCTTTCAAATAAAGCTTTTTTATACCTTTTAGTCCATCGACCGATAATAGGTGCGCCTGCAAGGTTTATTACCACATCAACTCCCGAAAGTTGGCTTACCACTTCAGCAACAGATGTTTTAGCATCAATGCGTGAAATGCTTAGTACATCATTTCCTTTAGCCTGAAAATAAATAGTGAGTTGCTTACCAATAAAGCCGCCTGCACCACTAATAGCAATAATCATGGTAACATTATTTTACATTCTTTTTAAAGTAGCTTGAAACAGGCAAATTTCCGATCTATAAAGTTAAGCATAAAATCAGGGATCTCCTGTTATTCCATTAACAAAAGAATACTTTTGTTTTTAAATATTAATACCTTTGCGGCATCAATTACTCTTCCGGATACGTCCGGTTATTATGCTGACCAACTTATATATAACTATGGATCAGAACAATAAACTTTTTGAAACATTTCCCCCGATAAGCACTTCCGATTGGGAAACTCGTATAACCCAAGACCTAAAGGGTGCCGATTACCAGAAAAAACTTGTCTGGAAAACACCCGAAGGCTTCGATGTGAAACCCTATTACAGAAATGAAGATACGGAACAAATCGGGAATATCAATAGCTCACCAGGAAAATATCCATTTATTCGTGGAAATCAAACGTTGTCGAACGACTGGGAAATCCGTCAGGATATTGAAACCGACGATGAAGCAGAAGCTAACCTTTTAGCCATTGATGCAATAAAGCGCGGTGCTACCGGCATTGGCCTGGTTGCTGCTGACCTTGAAACCGAACAGGATGTTAAAGAACTGCTCCATGGTATTGATCACACGAAAGTGGCAATTCATTTCGGAGCTGCTCCCTCCTACCCGGCTTTGATACGGATTGTAGGGGCAAATGCGAAATCTCAGAAATTGCAGGTTGCCAAACTGAAAGGCTCCTTTGATTTTGACCCTATAAGTTACCTGTTACTTAATGGTGATTTCTGGAAGTCTGAAAAAAGTGACATGGCACAGGTTGCAAGCATGATTAAGCTAGGGAAAGAATTAATGCCGGCCATGAAAGTTATCAATATGAACGGCCACTATTTTAACAGTGCCGGCGCTACGATGGTTCAGGAACTGGGATTCAGCCTGGCTTCAGGAAACGAATATTTAGCTATAGCAACCACTGCGGGAGTTTCTGTAGATGATACCGCCCAGCGAATGATGTTTTCTTATGGTATAGGATCGAATTACTTTATGGAAATCGCCCGCCTGAGGGCTGCACGTTTGCTTTGGGCTAAAATTGTTGAGCAATATAAACCTGCCGACGATACGTCCATGCAAATGCACATTCATTGCAATACTTCTGCTTGGAATAAAACCCTTTTCGATCCTTACGTAAACCTGTTACGCAGCACCACCGAAGCCATGTCGGCTATTATTGGCGGCACGCAATCACTGAGCATTCTGCCTTTCGATACTTTCTATAAAGATCCTGATGAGTTTTCGACACGTCTGGCACGCAACCAGCAGATCATACTAAAGGAAGAAGTATATCTCGACAAAGTAATTGATCCTTCTGCGGGTTCATATTACATTGAGAACCTTACACAACTTATTGCCGATGCCGCGTGGAAAGTGTTCCTCCAGATTGAGGATAAAGGCGGAATGGTTGAAGCCGTGAAAGCAGGATTTATACAGGACCTGATTGAGAAATCAGCCGGCCAGCGACTTGACGATATTGCCAACCGACGCATAATTCAGCTTGGCACCAATCAACATCCGAACCCGGAAGAGCAAATGCTCGAAAAAATCCATTTCGCTGATGAGGACGAAATGCTGGAAGAAGAAATTTATGCCGATGATGATATGGAAGTGGAGGAGGAAGATGAAGACGATGAAGAACCAACAACCTATAAAAAGCTTGTTCTTTTTGGTGGGTCCGATGCTTTCGACCAGCTAAGACTTGCCACCGAACAATTTGTTGCCGATGGGAATAAAAAACCAGGTGTATTCCTTTTCAATATCGGAAATCTGGCAATGCGCAAAGCCAGGGCCATGTTTACAACAAACTTATTCGGTTGCGCCGGTTATGAAATCTTTGATAATTCAGGATTTGAAACCATTGATGATGGTGTAAAAGCCGCTAAAGCATCGAAAGCTGAAATAGTGGCTATATGCAGTTCCGATGAAGAATATGCTACCCTGGTACCGGAAATTGCTCAAAAGCTGAAGAAAGCAAACAAGGAGTTAAATCTTGTTGTTGCCGGTTACCCGAAAGAAATTCTTGACACCCTGAAACAAGCAGGTGTTGATGAATTTATACATGTTCGCAGCAACCTGCTCCAGACACTGGAAACTTTCCAGGAAAAACTTGGAATTTTCTAGCATCAGCGTTTATTCTCAACTCACTTTGAATTCACAAAATCCCTCATCCTACGATGCGACCCGATTTTAAAAATATAGATATTAAAGGCGGCCAGCCAAAACCTGCCGCCAGCCAGCCAACAGCCCAAACTGAATGGATGACAAACGAACAGATTGCGGTTAAACCTGTTTATACTCGCGCAGACCTCGTTGGGATGGAACACCTCAATTATGCTGCAGGTTTGCCGCCTTTCCTTCGTGGACCATACAGCACCATGTATGTAATGAAACCATGGACCATACGCCAGTATGCCGGATTCTCGACTGCCGAAGAATCGAATGCATTTTACCGCCGTAACCTGGCAGCTGGTCAGATGGGACTTTCCGTTGCCTTCGACCTGGCTACACACCGCGGTTACGACAGCGATCACGAACGTGTGGAAGGTGATGTTGGTAAAGCAGGTGTAGCCATCGACTCTATCCTCGACATGAAAATTTTGTTCGATCAGATTCCTCTGGATAAGATGTCGGTTTCAATGACCATGAACGGTGCAGTTCTTCCGGTGCTTGCATTTTACATCGTTGCAGCCGAAGAACAAGGCGTTCCTATGGAAAAACTGAGTGGAACTATTCAGAATGATATCCTCAAGGAATTTATGGTTCGTAATACCTACATCTATCCTCCTTCACCAAGCATGCGGATTATTGCCGATATTTTTGAGTTTACTTCAAAAAACATGAAGAAATTCAACTCCATCAGCATTAGCGGCTACCATATACAGGAAGCCGGCGGCACAGCCGATATCGAACTTGCCTACACGCTTGCCGATGGTTTGGAATATCTCCGCAAAGGAATTGCCGCAGGAATTGACATAGATGCTTTTGCGCCCAGGTTATCATTCTTCTGGGGTGTTGGCATGAATCATTTCATGGAAATTGCCAAAATGCGCGCTGCCCGAATGCTTTGGGCTAAAATCGTTCAGCAGTTCAATCCAAAAGATCCAAAATCGATGGCATTGCGCACCCA
>CAIWMA010000437.1 GCA_903913645.1 uncultured Bacteroidales bacterium
AAATTGATTTATATCCATTAACTACATAATGAGCGTTGTAATTACCCTCACTATTAATATATTGCTTTTCTTTTAAGCGCAGACTTATTTTTATACTGACTATCTCTCCAAATTGTTTAATTATATCAGTATCACAAAGAAATGAAATTGCTGGAAGAATTTTTTCTCTAATATCTATCTCATATTCGCTTGGTACTGCAATATCCGCAGCAGCAAGAGCAGAATAAAACAAGTCTTTATTATAATTGAACCTCTCTTCATAAGTTTTATTATTTATTATTTCTTGTGCGATTACAGAAGAAATGTTTATGAACAGAAACAATAAAAAAGCTGATGATCTCATCTTTAATTAGATTTATGTTACCAAACCTGATTTATATCACAAATATACTAATTGTAATCGGTAACTACAACTGCACAGTTTTTGGCAATTGGGAATGCACAGAAAATGGCAACAAGGATGCACCCCGCTACCGCACGAATCCTTTCGTGTGGTGGTATAAACTTCCACTCGCTGCCGCATTATCTATCACACTACAGGTAATCCTTATGTGTGGTAAAGAAATTTAATGATAAAGTGGTTTAATTCCCCGACTCTCTGGGTCGGAAAGAAAAAAATTCCATTTGATACCTCGAGGCCCCCCGCAGGCGCGCGTTTGCAACGCGTGACGGTATAATCCCCTCAATAAAGCCACAAGATGCGAAATTGAAGTAGAGTGTATCTACTTCCCTGGCGTAGGAGGCACAAATCATAAAAACAAAATTCAATTGTAAGTATGAATTTCATTCATTTAACAAATAATGCCAATTGCTGATAATTACGAAATAAGTGCTATAATTGTGGTTATATAATTGTTAGCGGTCAGGCTAAAAAAGACACCCACAACAAATAAAAGAGATTGGAATAATGAAAAACAAAATAATTTTAATAACTGGTGCGACAAGTGGAATTGGAAAACAGACTGCAATTTCATTGGCGACAATGGGTGCGACAGTTATTGTAACAGGGCGAAACCAACAGAATGGAGAAGAAGCAATCAAAGAAATAAAGGCAATTTCAAAAAACGAAAATATTGATTTGATTCTCGCAGACATTTCAACAATCGCAGGCATAAAAAGTTTAGTAACAAAATTCAAATCAAAGTATAACCATCTAGACATTTTAATTAATAATGCTGGACTTGCTGGGAATGAGTACAAAATAACTGTTGACGGTTTTGAAGCAAATTTTGCAGTAAACGTTGTAGCACCTTATGTACTTACCACTCTGCTTCTGGACACTTTAAAAGCAGGTGAAAATGCACGAGTAATTACATTAACTGGTGGAGACTTGCCTTCAAAAATTCAATTGGACAACATACAAAGTGAAAAATCATTTGACGGACTATCAACATACTCTCAAACCAAAATGATTATGATGTGTTTGATGTATGAATTTTCCCAAAGACAATTAAATTCAAACATTACAATCAATATATGTTATCCGGGACAAGCAAGTACAAGTATGACACAAAATGTTACTGCTGGTATGTTACCTTTTTTAATGCGACCAATATTCCCGATTTTTAAATTACTTGTAAGACCAGACAACGGTAAGTCTGCAAAAAAAGCATCACGTTCATCTGCGTATTTAGCGTCCTCAAAAGACGTAGAAAATAAGACTGGAATTTACTGCGATAAATATGTACAACTAAAAGAAATGCCAAAAGTGGTGACAGACGTATATAATCGCAAGTACATTTGGGACAAAGTAACAGAATTGACAACTGGCAAAATATAATAAGTTGAAAATGAAAGAAGCCCGAACCGCTAACAGCACCTACAAGAAATTGGCGGTTCAGTGGTTAAATGAAGTTTTTTTCTCCTTAGCAAGTTTAGTGCGGGCAGACAATTTAGTGCTTCGAAATCTCCCGCTACCGCACGTACTTTTCTCGCCGAAGGTAATCCTTTCGTTTGGTGGTATAAACTTCCACTCGCTGCCGCCCCGCTACCGCACGAATCCTTTCGTGTGGTGGTATAAACTTCCACTCCCCCGCTACCGCACGAATCCTTTCGTGTGGTGGTATAAACTTCCACTCGTTGCTGCATCTTCTATCACACTATAGGTAATCCTTATGTGTGGTAAAGAAATTTAATAAATTTGCTTAATGAGTCGTAATTATAAATTCCACAATCCTGAAGGGGCATACTTTGTAAGTTTTGCCGTGGTAGAATGGATTGATGTTTTTACGAGGAATGAATACAAGGATATTCTTTTGGAGAGCCTTAGCTTTAGCCAGCAAAACAAAGCTATGGAAGTATTTGCCTGGTGCATTATGTCAAGTCATGTTCATTTGGTATTCCGAAGTGCTGATGAATATAAGCCTGAAGATTTATTAGGAGATTTTAAAAGATTTACAAGTAGAAAGATCGTTCAGGCAATTATTGAAAATCCTAAAGAAAGCAGGAAAGAGTGGCTGCTTGAGCAATTTAAAAAAGCTGCTGAGCAAAGTTCAAATGTAAATAAGTACCAATTCTGGAGGCATGATAACAGACCCATCGAATTGTGGAGCAATAAAGTGATTGCTGAGAAAATAAATTATATTCACTATAATCCGGTTGAAGAAGGCCTGGTATATAGACCCGAAGATTATGTATATAGCAGTGCAAGAGATTAACTGGAGAAAAAGGTTTACTTAATAATGTTATCGTTTTGAATTTATAGAACCACGCGAAAGGATTCGCGCGGTAGCGGGGAGACATGTGCCAGCCGAGGTTAACTCGTTAATATAAATCAAAAGTTCTTGTT
>CAIWMA010000438.1 GCA_903913645.1 uncultured Bacteroidales bacterium
ATGATATTCCCTGGACTGCAGACACCATAAATCATTTGGTAAGCGAGCACAATCAGGCTCAGGTTTACATAAATGAAATAGATATCCTTTTCCAGGACTACCTATCCGGTAATGCTCAAATTCTAAATACGCTTTCGTTAACAATGCTCAGGTATGTTGCACTTGAAGAAAAACATATCAAAACAGTTGAAAACGTAGTGTTACCTTTATGCGAAAGAGTTTTTGATGAAATTAAGATTAAGTCCGTTTCCTTTCATCTTAAAAAGATACAGGATCAGAATGTCGGGCATCTGAAGCATGAGGAGTATTACAAATTATTGTCGATACTGTATTCCGAGAATGAAGTTAACAGCGAGGAAGTCTATTATTAGGGGATTGGGGTGTTTCTGGGATTAGATTATAGGTTGAAGTAAGGGGGGAATAGATATAAGTGATAAGTGATAAGTGATAAGTGATAAGTGATAAATGATAAATGATAAGAGATGAGGGATAAGATGTAGGGGTAAGCTTTTTGTTTTTTGCTTTTTAAATTTCTTTTCAGATTGGTTTCACAGCATTCGTTAAAAATTCCAGGAAATAAAACAGGAAAATCCAGTGGGACGTACTGGATTCGAACCAGTGACCTCTTGCGTGTGAAGCAAGCGCTCTAAACCGACTGAGCTAACGTCCCATTGGAGGCAAAGTTAAGCAGAATCAAACAGAATCCTATTTTAAAAATGCGGGTGAGCATGTATACCTGCCATATGTCACAGCAAAAGCTGTTTCCCATTTCTTTTAGGAAATCTTTTAAAGGTTCCATTGCACCGGAGTTTCAAACTAAAACCATTCCTTTTTAAATTAAGATTCTTCTTAAAATTGTATTTTTATAAAACCAGAAGAGGTAAGAGATGCTTCGATGCATTTAAACGCAGGCCAGGTGAGTGTCTAATGCCGAAAAAAAACTGCAAATTGCTTCTCCGATTGATGATTCTTTCATTTTCGGTCTTTCATCCTTCAGCCTTCTTTTTATTGTGAGTTTAGATTTAGAAAATATAAATAGCATCTGAATGTTATTCAATTTGAATTTAATTTTTAAATTTACTGCAATTACATTTCACTTTTCAGAAGTAAAAAAACAAAACCGTATACACTATGAATGTTCTTATAGCAGAAGATGATTTTCTATGTCAATCCCTTTTTGAACGATATATGCGTAAACTGGGGTGGAACCATACCATGGTTGCAAACGGCCGACTGGCAGTAAACGAATGTATTGCAGGAGATTATGATGTAATTCTAATGGATATTCACATGCCTGTGCTTGATGGTATTGAAGCTACAAAGCGTATCAGAACTGTAAATAAAGTTATCCCTATAATTGCCATTTCAGCTGTAGCTGATAAAGATAAAATGAAGAAGTGTACCGAAGCAGGGATGAATTCTTATATTGAATTACCTACTTCTCATGAAAAAATAAGAGATGTAATTGACAGGTGTTTTAATAAAAACTAAAGTAATTTTTCCACGTTGTGAAAAATAAAACTTCCGATTGATACCGGAGGGTGGTAATGGCAATAAACTAACTTAAAGTTTGATTTAGAAATAACGAATTCAACAAATCAAAAGTAAAAGGCTTTTGCGCGTAGCCATCAGCCCCTGCGTTCAGACATTCATTTTTATCGGGATTGGTTGTTATTGCTATAATGGTAGTATGTCCTTTGGCAAGATAGTCCATTTCTATTTTCCTGATTTCTTTTACTGCCGTTAAGCCATCCATTTCAGGCATTTGAATATCCATAAGGATAAGATCGTATTTCTTATCTTTGAATTTACTTACAGCTTCGCTCCCGTTTTTTACATTATCCACTTCATGACCATTACGCCTCAGGAAGTAGGTTGTGAGCTTTTCGATTATTTCATCGTCTTCGGCCAGCAATATGTTTAGTTTCGTCATTCTTTATTTAATCTTATAAAATCACATTATGTTTATTTGTTCAAACAATAATCACTTGTTTATATCATAGTAAGCAATCGACATACCTCAAATTTTAATTTGCTGATAATCTTATGTTTAAATAATTATAATAATGAAATCTGCAGGAAATCTGTCCCAAAATGAAATTGCATTCTCCTTTTAATGCACTATTTCCCTCCCGTGCTTTTAATGCTTCCGGCACCATCTCCACTGATTCAAGCCAATACCTGGTAACTGCCATTGATATAACAATGTATGACAGCAGATCAGAATTATTCAGGCAAATTTAACGTCGGAAAATAGTTTTAACCAAGATTATGCATTTGTGTAACAGACAAACCACATCGCACCTAATCAGTTCATTAAAAGCATTGACAAGCAGATATAAGCCATAGATTCCGCAGTTTACACTGACAAGTTTTCGTTGCTTGCAATCAAATGATATTAGAAAAACTACTGAATACAGTTTAAATCTGCGTAATCTGTGGATAAAATGTCTTTGATCATGCTGAACAGTTTTACCAAATCTATTGCTTTTCAAATCTAAAATGTAATTTGGGTTA
>CAIWMA010000439.1 GCA_903913645.1 uncultured Bacteroidales bacterium
CCACCGGCACAGAGCATTCCTGTAACAACTCCCGTAACCGACAAGGCTGCTGCTGGCTGGGTAATGGTTATCGAAGTTGTTGCGATACATGTATTAGGAGTATGGCCAGTAACTACAACAGTATACGTACCCGCTACCAGATTTGTAAGGTTTTGAAGTGCTGACTGTCCACCCGGGACAACGCCTCCGGCGCTGGCGGTCCAGGCATAGGTATAAGGCGTGGCAGTACCGGTCACTGTCAGATTAACCGCTCCGGTATTTCCGCCAAAACAATTCACATTCGTGGCAACTGCACTCAGAACCGGCAAAGCGTCGATTGTAATTGTCATTGATGCCGATACTGCTCCACAAGGGCCGGCGGGGTCGTTGGTTGTTAACGTTAATATAACTGATCCGGCAGTAATTTCGGCTGCAGTTGGAGTGTAAATAGCGGTTAAACTATTCCGGTCAGGGTTAAAACCTGCCGTTGTTCCTCCTGTCCATGAGGCGCTTGAAGCACCACCCCCTTTTGTTCCTGCCAAAGTAACACCTGGAGCATCAGCGCAAACAGTACGATTAGCCCCTGCACTTACAATTGCCGTAGGATATACAGTTACTACAAGTGTAAATGGTGTGCCAGTACATTTCGGTGTTGCAGGTGTACCAGTATAAGTGAAGGGAGTAATTGTGTATGTGGCAGTTTGTATATTGGTTGTCGGGTTGGTTAAAGTACCTGTAATACTTAATAAACCAGTTCCCGAAGCACCGCCGGTAAGTCCTCCTGTAACAACTGGAGCAGCCCAGGTATATGCAGTGATTTCAGGAGCAGGTGGAACAAAAGTGCTTGCATTTGGCACGCCATTAATAGGGGTAGCATTAAATAATGTACCGCTGCAAACATCCAAAAGTTGATTTGGGACTTCGGGTGTTGGATTAAGCACAACTGTTGTTGAGGCTGTTGTTCCCGGGCAATTGTATGCATCAAGAACCGAGACGGTATATACTCCACCCGCATCATGTGCAATATTTGAAACAACCGGATTTGCCAAACTGGAAGTAAATCCATTCGGACCGGTCCAGGAATAAACTATAGGTGGGCTGCCTCCAGTAATGGTGGACGTTAGATTCAAAGTACCCCTGCTGCAAATAGGAGAAGCAGCAGGCGAATTACTGCTTGCACTAATTGAAAATGGCACACTAGCAAGGGTGCCAAATGAGATATCATCAATACCAAAATCATTACCAGGCAAGGAAGTATTCAAGTCAACTATACTTAGGACTACTGGACCGCTCAGGGCTCCTGAATTCCATTTCGGATTGCTGTAGAATCGGGTCCAGTAAGTGTTTGTGTTTGCCAGTGCTACAGTATTGGGACCTGCTCCCAAAGTTGCAGTAGTACCAACTTGCACACCATTAACGGCAAACCGAAGTTGTGCATAATTTCCGGCATCATTTACACTCATTGCCCAGGCTGCAAAATAGTAATCGGTATTTGGCTGGACAGTAACCGTTTCTTTCCAAACAACCAGGGTACCATGCCCGTTCACAATCATGAAATTCTTATTCCCTGTAACATTTTGAGTATGGTCAATCCCAAAGAAATAGGTGTGAACATTTTGTCCATTGTTAACAATCGAATATCCATTAATTCCACTATCATCATACAATTCGCCTTGTCCTGCCGGGACAAGACCTGGTTGATCTACCTTATAAGCATAATCGCTTGTAAATCCTGAATTCCCGGCCGAGAAATTGCCGTTAACCACTAATTCCTGTGCTACTGCGATGGAGCTACTGGCAGAACAGCCCGATGCATTGGTAACAGTTACGGTATAATTTCCGGCAAGATCTACATCAATATAATTAAGTGTAGCACCGGTGTTCCAGGAATAAGTGCATGACGCACAGGTTGAAGACGTTAACCGAACCTTTCCAATTGAGCGGTAGGTGCAATAATCGGAGACTATTGTGGGTGTTGGTGTTGGGTTGACTGTAATTGTAAATGTCTTGGCAGTCCCGGAACATCCATTGGCGACCGGCGTAACAACAATATTGGCAATTATGGGAGTAGTTCCGCTATTAACTGCTGTAAATGAGGCAATAGTACCTGTTCCACTTGCAGCAAGTCCAATTCCCGGATTATCATTAGTCCAGTTGTATGCTGTGCCTGTAACTCCTGATCCGGCAAAAGCAATGGCAGTAGTACTTGCTGCACTACAAAATGTCTGATTGGCCGGCTGAGTCACAGAAGGAATGGGATTGACTGTAACAGTAACAGTTTGAGGAGAACCTACACAACTTCCGGCAGTACCAGTTGGCGTTACGGTATAAACTACCGTTTGAACGCTGGAAGTGGCATTGGTCAGAGTATTACTCAAAGTACTTGTTGATTGACTGGTAGTACTCTCACCGGTTACGTTTGCGTTTGATACTGCAACCCAGGCAAATGTTGATGGAACACTTGCAATTAAAGGTATATTCACCGTCCCGCCACTGCATACAGAAGCAGTATTGCTGCTTGTCATAGCCGGAACTGGATTTACAGTTACTACAACTGAATTGCTACCTGGGCAATTAGTGACGGGGTCAGTATAAGTTGCAATGTAAGTTGTGGTTGTCGAAGGTGTCACATTTGTTGGAGTTGCAATATTTGAAGTAAAACCAACAGGAATAGAAGTCCATGCTATTGTTGCAGTTGCTGATGGAGTTCCTGATAAAGAAATATTATCAATGGCCCAATATCGGTCGTTAGTAGCAACATATCTATATCTAAACTTAAAATTCGTGTTTCCAATATATGCACTTAAATTAATACTCTGGTGGACAAAACCATTAGAGGTACCATGGCTGGTATTTTCATTATAATCCGGAACTGATAAAGCTGTCCATGAGGTCCCATTATTTGTAGAAATATCAATATATGCGTAATCTCCATTACCGGCTCCCCTGTCATTAAAGTAATCATAGAAATCAAGAGTTAGGCTAGTATAGTTTGTTGTGTTGATTTGAGGACTTACCAGTGTAGTTAAAGTACTGGCACCAGCTTGAGACCTACTATCACTCAAATAAAAATTACTTGCATCATTCGAACTAAAAGTGACCCATGTATTAGCATAATTATTTTGACGTACCGTCCATGTAGCATTAGCCACTGTACCTCCAGACGAAGTGTTGGTGGTTGTCCAGCCATTTGGACCTGTAGTTGTACCCGCTGCAACAGAGTTGAAATTTTCAGAAAGAAGAGTTGGAGAACCTGAAGATGAGATGTTTGAAGACGATGTTAGATTTATGCTTGCACCTGAGCAAATTGTGGTGCTTGACGAATTAATTGTTACAACTGGCGCAGGAACAATAGCCACAGAAACAGGATAAGTAACCGGGTTTACACAATCATTGGATTGTAGTGTATATAGGTAGGTAACACTAGCAGTAGTAGATGTGTTATTAATAAGTATCTCGTTTGGATTTCCAGTTCCTGATGCTACCGGATTGCCTAAAGCAGCTGCTCTTGTCCATGGGAAAATAGTACCAACTACATCGCTTGTGGGAACGTAAGAAAAAGTTGTACCTCCGCAGATAGGTGTAGGGCTTGATGTGCTTGTTAAATGAGGCGTTGGAGTAACAATAACAACTACATTCTGAATATTTGAACAACCATTTGAAGATAATGTATATACATAGGTAACTGCAATTGGGCTGTTAGTAGTATTTAATAAGTATTCATCAGGATTACCTGTACCTGAATTAGCTGGATTTGAGATTCCGGCAACAACAGCCCGTGTCCAGTTAAAGGTAGTTCCTAAGGTAGTACTGGTCGGCATGTAAGTAAAAGCTACATTACTACATACACCTGTTGGTGTTAGTGTACTTGATAATGTCGGTATGGGATTTACTGTTATGGTAGCTGTTGCTGAATAACTAGCCGGGCAAGTTCCGTTTTGTACTACTGCCCTGAACTGCGTAGATTGAGTTAATACACCGGAAGTATAGCTTGTTGCTGTATTGACTATATCGGTCCAACTTGAGAATGGGCTAACCGAATATTGCCATTTTGTAACTGTTCCTACTTGCCCTGAAAGTGTTAGCAATCCACTGGAACTGCCTGAACAAATAGTGGCACCTCCTGCAACAGAACCCCCGACTGAAGTAGGTGAAACCGTAACCGTTGTTGAAGCCGAATTTGCCTGACTGCACACTCCACTGGTAACAACCGCCCTGAATTCTGTTGTTTGTGTCAATGCCACGGAGGTATAAGTTGAAGCAGTATTTGCGATGTCAATCCAGGTTGAAAATGGACTTACGGAATACTGCCATTTGGTAATTGTTCCGGTTTGGCCGGAAAGGGTTAGCAGACCGCTGGTACTGCCCGAACAAATGGTGGTTCCTCCTGAAACTGTGCCACCCACAGAAGTTGGATCAACAATTACTGTTGTTGAACCCGAATTTGCTGAACTGCAAATTCCACTTGTTACTACTGCCCTGAATTGTGTTGTTTGTGTTAGTGAACCCGAGGTGTAAGTTATTGCGGTATTTGCTATATCAGTCCAACTTAAAAATGGGCTTACCGAGTATTGCCATTTAGTAATTGCTCCGGTTTGTCCGGAAAGGGTTAGCAGACCGCTGGTACTGCCCGAACAAATTGTGGTTCCTCCGGAAACTGAACCACCTGCAGATATTGGATCAACTGTAACTGTTGTTGGTGATGAATTAGCAGAACTGCAAATACCACTCGTAATAACTGCCCTGAATTGTATTGTTTGGGCTAAAACTCCGGAAGTAAAGCTTGTGGTTGTATTTGCTATGTCGGTCCAGATTGAGAATGGACTTACCGAATATTGCCATTTGGATATAGTTCCGGTGTGTCCTGAAAGGGTAAGTAATCCGCTTGTTGTACCTGAACAAATAGTGGTACCTCCGCTAACTGCGCCGCCTACAGACGGTGGATCTACATTAACCGTTGTTGGTGTTGAATTAGCAGAACTACATATGCCACTGGTAACAACCGCCCTGAATTGAGTTGTTTGTGTTAATGAAACTGAAGTATAGCTTGTCCCTGTATTTGCAATATCAGACCAGCTTGAAAATGGACTTAGCGAATACTGCCACTTTGTTACTGTTCCAACTTGCCCGGAGAGAGTTAGCAATCCGCTTGTGCTACCTGAACAAATTGTACTACCTCCACTTACACTTCCTGCAACACTTATTGGATTTACAGTTATGGTTGCAAATGCTGAGTTCACTACCGCACACACCCCATTTTGCAATACTGCACGATATTGCGTCGTATTTACCAGATTAGTACAATTCTGAGTTGTTGAAGTATTACTGATATCGCTCCAACTCGTTCCGCCGTTAACAGAATATTGCCATTTCGTGATAGTACCGGTTTGGCCGATCAGGGTTAGAGTACCTGTGTTGGTTCCGTAACAAACTGTTGCGTCAGCTGATACAGTTCCTCCAACCGTAGGCTGATTTACTGTAATAGTTACAATTGACGAATTTGCGGATGCACATACACCGCTTTGAACAACTGCCCGGTACTGAGTTGTAATTATTAGGTTGGTATATGCTTGACTGGTAGTGGTATTGTTGATATCAATCCAGTTTGTTCCTCCATTTGTTGATGATTGCCATTTGGTTACTGTGCCTGTCTGTCCGCTCAACGACAGCGTTCCGGAGTTAGTACCACTACAAACTATAGCATCTGAGTTAACAGTGCCACCTTGCGAAACAGGATCAACAGTAATAGTAAACGTCGAATTTGACCCATTACATCCATTGGCACTCGGCCGCACTGAAACTATAGCGGTAATAGGAGCCGAAGCGGCATTAATTGCCGTAAAAGACGGAATATTCCCTGTTCCGTTTGCAGACAGACCGATAGTTGTATTATTATTCCCCCAGGTATAAGTGGTTCCTGTAACCGTCCCTGTAAAAACAATCGCAGGTACATTATCCCCGTTACAATAATCCATATTAGCTGGAACACTGACATTTGGTGTTGGTTTGATAGTGGCATTCACAGTATAATTGCCGGAGCATCCTCCTCCTGTCAGCGAATAAACATAAGGAACAACCACATCGGTCACAGTAGTATTTATGAGTGTCTCGTTTATATTCTCCGTTCCCATCCCTGCAGGATTACTTATCCCGGGTACTAATGCTCTCATCCATGTCATTGTAGTTCCTGTAACTGAACTAATAGCATTATATATAAATTGAGTATTGCTGCACACTGCAGGAGGAGAAAGCGAACTTATTAATGCTGGGGCAGGAAAAACAATAACTATAACACTTTGAATTGTTGTACAACCATATGAAGATAGTGTATAGGAATAGATTACCATTTTTGCAATTCCTGTTGTATTGATCAGTGTTTCACTAATTGGTCCTGTTCCGGAACTTGCTGCATTTTGAATTCCTAATACTGCAGCCCGTGTCCAACTAAATGCGGTTAAAGGAGTGTTGCTGGCTGGGGTATAACTGAATATACTGTTGCTGCAGACTGAAGTAGAAAGAGGACTTGACAATGTGGCCACCGGGCTAACCGTAACAATCACATCAAGAGGGTTTCCGCTACAACTGTTAGCAGTTGGTATAATTGAGTATGTTGCATTAGCTTGAAGCAATGTTGCATTTATCAGGCTCTGAGCAATAGAGTTACCGGTTCCATTTGCAGCACCGGTTATACTTCCGGAAGGAGAAACTGCATAAGTCCATGCAAACGTGGTCCCTGAAACAGAGCTTGACAGGGCAATGGAAGTGGCTCCGCCTGAACATATGGTTTGTGAAGAGGGAGTTCCAATGACTGCCGGGTTCGGATTCACAGTAATGACAGCCGTTTTTACCAGTCCTGTACAACCATTTGCTGAAGGGGTAATAGTATAGGTTACTGTCCCGGCTATTGTTCCAATTGCATTTAAGGTTTGGGCTATGGTTAATCCCGAGGCAGCTATAGCTCCATTCACCCCTGATTGAGCGGCTGTCCAGGCAAACGTTGTACCTGCTATATTACTTGAAAGAGCAACGGATGTAGCTGCTCCCGAACAAATGGTTTGAGTAGCAGGAGCTATACCGGCAACGGGGCTTGGATTTACAGTAATGATAACATTAATAGGAATTCCTGCACAACTATTCGCTGTCGGAGTAATAGAATAAGTTGCAGTTCCGGATGTTGTTCCTATTGCTGTAAGTGTTTGACTTATTGTTGATCCTGATCCTGAAAATGCTCCCGAAACTCCAGACTGTACCACCGACCATGAAAAGGAAGTTGATAATACGTTACTTACCAGGGCGACGGATGTGGCTACACCGGTACACCTGGTTTGCGATGAAGGTGTAGCAATGGCTACCGGGGTTGGATTTACTGTAATTACAACCGTTTTTATAACTCCTGCACATCCATTGGCTGAGGGCGTAATAGAATAAGTTGCGATTCCAACGGTTGTTCCTGTTGCGGTAAGAGGTTGGGCAATTGTTGCGCCCGATCCTGCAGTAGCTCCCGAAACATCCGATTGAACAACTGTCCATGAAAATGTAGTGCCTGTAACCGCACTTGTCAGGATTATTGAAGAAGTTGCTCCTGAACAGATAGTCTGCGCTGCCGGAGTGGCAATAGCTACCGGGGATGGATTCACTATGATGAGTACTGCATTGCTGATTTTATTTCCACATGCCGGCGTTCCTGTAGCTGTTGCAATTATATGATAATATGTTGATGTGATTAATGCTGGAGGCTGATAGGTTAATCCAGTCTCTCCATTGATCAGTGACCAGGTAGAATTATTCAGACTTGAATACCATTGATAGGAAAATGTTTCATTTGCCCCGGTGGCAGCAGTTGAAGTAAGCTGGAGAGGGGTAGTATTATAGCAGATATTTTGATCTGTCGAAACAACCGGGCTGTTCAGATCAGGAAGAACTGTTATTATTAGCACATTACTAATTACCGTTCCACAGGCAGGTGTCCCCTTAGCTGTTGCTACAAGCCTGTAATAGGTTGTAGCAGTTAAAGCAGGTGGCGAATAAAACCAATAATTGGTAGCTCCTGCAATATCCGTCCAAACAGAATTATCAGGGCTTGATTGCCACTGGTATGTGAAAATTCCGCTTCCGCCTGTCGCAGTTGTTGCGGATAATGCCGACGGAATCGTATTAAAGCAAATGGTCTGGTTGGCTGAAGCTACAGGTGCTGTAAGATTGGGGCGAACTGTGATTGCAATACTGCTACCCGTTGCAGCGCCGCAACTACCCGAAGAAACAATCCTTCTGTAGTACATATTGGATACCAAGGCCCCCGGAGTTAATGTAGGCAAAGTAGAATCTGCAATAGTTGTCCAGGTTGAATTATTAAGCGAACTCTGCCACTGGTAAGTATAGCTCCCAGTGCCTCCCGTTGCTGCCAGGAGTTCTGTAAGCCCTGCAGGGATTGTATTATAACAGATTGTTTGCGCTGAGCCTATCGTCCCGGAAGTTATATTCGGATAAACTGTGATCAAAACCGAATTGCTTGTTCGATAACCACAAGCCGGAGAGCCTGTTGCTGTTGCAATAATATGGTAATATGTTGATGAAGTTATTGCTGGTGGTTGGTAGGTTGTTCCTGTCGCACCGCTTAAAAAATTCCACGAAGAATTGTTTGTGCTTGAGTACCATTGATAAATGAAAGTACCATTTCCGCCGGAGGCTGTGGTTGTGCTCAGCGATAAAGGCACTGTATTATAACAGATAATCTGGTCAGCAGAGGCTACCGGAGTAGTAAGGTCCGGAAGAACCGTTATCGTTAACACATTACTAATTACTGTTCCACATGCTGGTGATCCTGTAGCTGTGGCAACAAGGCGGTAATATGTTGTAATTATTAAAGCAGTTGCCGGTGTATAAGAGCTATAGTTGTTAGCACCTGCAATATCAGACCACACTGAATTATCCGGGCTTGATTGCCATTGGTATGTGAATGTTCCGCTTCCGCCTGTTGCAGGTAAAGATGACATTGCTGATGGAATTGTATTATAGCAGATAGTCCGGCTGGTTGAGGCAAAAGGCACTGTCAGGATGGGGCGTACTGTAATTAAAATTCCATTACTGTTTGCAGTACCACAACTCCCAGAAGTTACAATCCTTCTGTAATACATATTTGCGACCAAAGCTCCCGGAGCTAATGTAGGCGATGTGGAATCTGCAATAGTTGTCCACGTTATATTATTAGGCGAACTCTGCCACTGGTAGGTATAGGTCCCGGTTCCACCTGTTGCTGGTGCGAGCTCTGTCATGTTTGCAGGGATAGTATTATAACAGATCGTTTGCGCTGTACCAATAGTTCCGGCAGTTAAACTGGAATTAACCGTGATTAAAACGGCATTGCTGTTTTTACTTCCACAAGATGGTACACCGGTTGCGGTTGCAACAATGCGGAAATATGTCGATGTTGTAAGGGCCGAAGGCTGATAAGTTGTTCCTGTCGCACCTGTAATAAGATTCCATGTCAAATTGTTCAGACTCGAAAACCACTGATAATTAAATAATCCATTACTACCTGTTGCAGAAGTTGAACTTAGAATAGCAGGTGCCGTGTTGTAACAGATGGTTTGGTCAGCTGAGGCAACAGGGCTGATCAGGTCAGGTAGTACTGTAATTGTCAGCACATTACTGACTACAGTTCCACAGGCTGGTGTGCCTGTAGCAAAAGCTATTAGCCTAAAGTAAGTTGTTGTTGCTAAAGTGGCTGGGGTATAGGAACTATAATTATTGGCGCCCGAAATATTAGCCCAAACTGTATTATCTGGGCTTGATTGCCACTGGTATGTGAATGTTCCGCTTCCACCGCTTGCACTAGTTGCAGTTAATGCTAACGGAACGGTATTATAACAGATAGTCCGGCTGCCCGAAGCAACTGGTGTTATCATTATGGGGCGAACAGTAATCAAAATACCTGTACTTGTTGCTGAACCGCAACTCCCCGAAGTTACGATCCTTCGATAATACAGATTGGATGCCAAAACTCCCGGAGCTAATGTAATTAATGTAGAATCCGGAATTGTTGTCCATGTTGAATTATTAGCAGAACTCTGCCACTGGTATGTATAACTACCGGTACCACCGGTAGCTGTTGAAAGTTCAGTAAGGCCTGCAGGTATACTATTATAACAGATCGTTTGGGCGGTACCTATCGTTCCAGAGGTTACGATGGGATTAATAGTAACAACTTCTGTTGCTGAATTTGCCACCGGGCAAACCCCATTCTGAACAGCTGCTCTGTAATAGGTGGTTACAACCAGATTTGTTGCAGTATAAGTTGTTCCAGTGTTTGAAATATCGGTCCAGGTTGTGCCTCCGTTGGTAGAATATTGCCATTTTGTTACTGTTCCTGTTTGGCCCGATAAAGTGAGCAATGTACTATTTGCGCCTGAGCAAACACCGCCACCACCGGTTATCAAACCTCCTGCGCTTGCCGGGACAACAGTAACCTTAGCTGATACCGAATTAGCTGCTGTGCAGGATCCATTCTGAACAACTGCTTTAAAATCGGTGGTTACATTCAGGTTGGTTGTGGTATATGTGATTCCAGTGTTTGAAATATCTGTCCAACTTGAACCTCCATTTGTAGAATATTGCCATTTAATTACTGTTCCGGTTTGACCCGATAAAGTGAGAAGGGTACTGTTTGCTCCTGAGCATACACTTGCACCTCCGGTTACGACTCCTCCGGCACTGGCCGGAATAACTGTAACAGTAGCAGGCAACGAAATGGCGGAGTTACAAGCGCCATTCTGAACAACTGCTCTGAAATCTGTAGTTACGACCAGGTTGGTCGCGCTATATGCAGTTCCGGTATTTGAAATATCAGTCCAACTTGAGCCTCCGTTGGTGGAATACTGCCACTTAATTATTGTTCCGGTTTGGCCCGATAATGTAAGAAGAGTATTGTTTGTCCCCTGGCATACACTTGCCCCACCGGATATTGCTCCTCCGATACTGGCTGGAATAACTGTAACAGTAGCTGGAACCGAATAAGCAGAAATGCAAGTCCCATTCTGAACTATTGCTCTGAAATCAGTACTTACAATCAGGTTTATTGCAGTATATGTAATTCCTGTGCTTGAAATATCGGTCCAGGTTGTACCTCCATTAGTGGAATACTGCCATTTAATAACGGTTCCGGTTTGGCCCGACAAAGTTAGCATAGTGCTATTTATTCCAATGCATACGATTGAGCCTCCGGCTACTGAACCTCCTACACTGGCTGGTATAACCGTAACAGTAGCCGATAACGAATTGTCAGGAATGCAAACGCCATCCTGAACAACTGCCCTGAAATCTGTGGTTGTAACCAGGTTGGATGCGGTAAATGTTGTTGCGGTATTTGAAATATCAATCCAGGTTGTGCCTCCGTTGGTGGAATATTGCCATTTTGTAATTGCTCCGGTTTGACCCGATAAAGTGAGTAGTGTACTGTTTGTGCCTGAGCATACTGTTGTTCCACCTGTTATTATACCACCCACACTGGGAGGATCAACGATAACAGCAGCTGATAATGAGTTTACGGAGGGGCAAATTCCACTCTGAACTACTGCCCGAAATTCGGTAGTTATTGTAAGGTTGTTTGCTGTATATGTTGTAGCAGTATTCGTGATATCAGCCCAGATTGTTCCTCCATCTATGGAATATTGCCATTTTGTAACAGTTCCGGTATAACCCGACAATGTCAGGAGTGTGCTGTTTGTGCCTGAACATACTGTTGTGCTGCCTGCAATTGAACCACCTACACTGGAAGGATCAACGGTAACCATTGCTTGTCCGCTTTGAGCTTGCGAACAGGTATTTGCATCGCTCACACTCAATAACGTATACGTATCAATCCCCGGAGTTCCGGTAACGGCATTAATAGTTACAGGGTTTCCCTGCGATGTATTTGTACTTGTTCCACCGTTAAAAGTATATGTAAAAACGTAAGGAGCTGTACCACCTGTGCCGTTAAAGGTAATCAATGGCAAGGATTGATTCTGGCAAACAGTTGTTGAACCTGAGATAGTTGCTGTCGGCAATGCATTTACGGTGACAGTTACACTTTTTGTAACTGAATTGCTGTTTGCATCTGTAACTGTAACCGAATATGTTATCGGTCCTGGTGAAGATGTTGGAGGTGTAATCGCTTGTGTTATTTCCCCGTTTGGTGACCATAAATATGTAAAACCAGGATTCCCAACCGCATTGGCAGTTAGCGTCAACGACGCGCCCTGGCATACTGCTAACGAAGGATTTGCTGCAATGGACACTGATATCGGTGAAGGTATAAGCGAAATGCCGGCAAAATCTGCCGAACTGGTAACTCCTGAGGCTGAAATAGTTGGTGCTGTTATAATTCCTGAATTCGACCAGGCTGCTGGAGAACCATTCCAAATTCCGGTTACTATATTAGCTATGTTTCCATTTATATCAGCACCTGTATTGACAAAAGTGCCTGTGATATCATATGTGGCAGAACTGATTCCTGATAGATTGACTGACCAGTACCTGGTAATAAAATCCGCAGCACTGTTATCCTGAGGATGTTGTCCATCAGTAACCCGTACACCAGCAAAAGATCCTGATGCGAAAGTACCGGAAGTAAAATTCAACGTAACAGGAGAATATTCCGCAGTTCCGGTTTTATCACCGATTGGAAATACATATGACCCGATCCCGGTGAAACCACGACGACATTCACCTCCGCCATCAGCTACTATCATATTCGTAACAGACGGATTGCCAGCAACTGCCGCAGCACCCAATGTGAGATCATTTGAACCAAGGATCAGATTTCCGTTAGTTAAGGTTAAAGTACCATCAATAATTTCGCTGTTTCCAAGCCTAGCTCCTGATGAATTATTCAAAGATAGATTATTGAAAATTGTCTGCTGCGATCCACCTATGTTTTGAGCAGTTGTGCCAGTTAACCCAAGGCTTCCGTTGTTATTATCAAATATTCCGTTATTAATGAAATCTCCGGCCAGGTTAAGAGTGCCGGAAGTAGTTTTTAAAGTACCATTATTTATTGTAAGAGCATCAATGGAAATATTCTGGTTACCAAAACTAAGTTCACCAGTGCCATCTTTAACAATGCTGCCGGTTCCGGTGGATGTATATAGCAATCCCGGAATAAAAACGTTAGAAGCCCCCTGAATTGTTACAATATTTGCTTTCAGGTTTAGTGCACCGAAAACCAGCAGATCGCCTAAAGCACTGCTTATGCTGGAATTAACACCATCGATGTCTATGGAACCAAACCATATATTTGTCCCACTTTTATTTATTAATGAACCACCAGTTGCTCCAGACCCTGAAAGGCTTAATGCCTCAGATATAGCCATCATTGGAGTACTTTCCAGCTCCAACTGAGCAGCATTATTAACAACAATGCCATTTACACTGCTGCCTGCGCCCTGCCCGTTCTGAAGGTTTAATATTCCGGCATCAACCGTTGTGATTCCGTCATATAGGTTTGTTCCGGACAGAATTAATTTCCCTGTTCCGCTTTTTGTTAAATTAGCAGCTGCTCCGCTTATTACTCCCGAAATAGTTAAAGTACCACTTACAGTTATAGATGCAAGCGCAGGCAAAACCAACGGGCATAAGATGGTTGCCGTTCCCGAAATATCAGTAATTGCAACACCACTTACACCAATAATTGTTAAACTATTCGGACCGGAAATGGATCCGCCAGGCATATCAGTTATGGATCGGCAGTTCCCATTTACATTCATGGAAACGATTACTCCCGCGCTAATTGTAATATCATCTCCAATACCAGGGAATCCTATACCACCCCAGGTAGCCGGATCATTCCAATTTCCATTTTGGATGGCTGTAAAGGAAGCTCCTTTAACAATATTCCCAATAGAGAGAAGTAAAAAGAACAACCCTATTAGAAGATAATGCCGTATATGGAGTATTTTTTTCAATATAATAACCGGCTTAAGTTTTTCATTTGTAATGATCCCTGTTTTCTGCCTGATAGAAATAAATTACATAGTGCTTGTAATCAAATCGTTATGCAGCATTTCTTAATAATTCTATTATGATTACTTAAAACCTGCTAATGCTTCCGAAGTTAATGCTTAGGAAAAGCACATAATTATGCACTAATTTATAAACATTTACGGCAAAAGTAATAGCATTAAGGCGCCAACAAAAGAAATATATCAAATTTACATATTTTCTGCCTTTTATTTCTCAACTTTAATTACTTCTTAAAATATTCCAGACAACAAAATACTGGCTTAGCTCAATAAAGTTGAAGCAACAGAACAACTTTCAATCAAAATAATTTTGGTAAAACTACTATGTATTCAAAACCTTATTTTTATATTATTCATTTAACAATGAGTATTTATTTCGTGTTATTACAATATCGTATATTGATTTGTCAATAGCATTTCGCAAAAACTATTTTGATAAAAATGTAGTAAAACTCTATTGAAATTAAAATTTTGGTCCCAAAACTTCTATCGAGCAAGTATTATTTACATATCGTTTACAAACTTTTACATTTCATTTGTTATGTTTTACACTTCCTTTAGTTATCAGCGGCGTTTTGTGCTCATCTTTGCAAAAACAATTTTAACACTTTAAATAATCATGAAAAACCTTATTCTTGTAGCTATTATTTGTGTTCTTGGCTTAAGCCAGGTAAATGCTCAAAATGCCACTCCTGCAGGTGCCGCTGCAACAACAACAGTTGCAAATCCTAATGCTCCAAAAGCTAAATGGGATAAAACAGTCAGTGATTTTGGCGAAATTGAGCAAGGAATCCCTAAAGAGGCTGAATTTAAACTCACCAACGAAGGAAAAGAGCCATTGCTTATTTCGTCCGCCAAAGCCGGTTGCGGCTGCACTAACCTGAAATATTCTCAGGAACCCGTTCTACCAGGAAAATCGACCATTATTGCCGCTACATATAATGCTGCAGCTATGGGAGCTTTTACTAAAAGCATCACAGTAACAACCAATGCCGACCCTAACCCGGTTATGCTGATGATTAAAGGAACTGTTATTGCTAAAAAATAATGGCATTCGGAATTTAAGAATTCCTATATAAAAAAGCGGCAGGATTTAGTTCCTGCCGCTTTTTCTATTTATCAGTATCTGTATTTCCTACAGCCGAAGGAGGTGGCCACCTTCTGGCATCTTTCAAAGCCTTACTTATAATCCATTCCAATTGCCCGTTTGTACTACGAAATTCATCAGCAGCCCATCGCTCGACAGCTGCACAAATTTCTTCATCAAGGCGAAGGGCAAAAACTTTCTTTTTCGACATCTGTATTATTGATTACCGGCTTTTACACGATTGTATACTTATTTTTGATTAATCCATTTAGCAATTTCCGCCAGGGCTACTGGCGAAAATGTTTGTTCAATCTGTGCATATTCAGCAGGTGAGCCTGTCTTGCATTCCTGGAACAAATGGTTGAGGTTTGGCAATTCTATTGCTGTTACATTTTTGTTTCCGCCTTTTGCCAAGGCTGCTTTTATGGCCGACAAGTTCTCTTTTGGTGGCACCTGCATATCCTTTTCGCCGTTAAGTGCTAAAACCGGGCACTTCACTTTTTCCAGGGCTGTTGCAGGATTGTATTTGATAAAATATACCATCCATGGACTTGTAATCCGATCGACCTGAAGTTTAACAGCATCAGCTTCGCTCATTCCATCTGTTTTTTGAGCATCAGGAGATTCTTTAAAGTTCTGCGTTAAGTAATCGGTAATATCTTTATTTAATGCAGCAGTATTGGTCGATTTTATAACAATTTCAAAAACATCGGTATTAATTTCCCGTGATTTTTGCAATTCAATTTCCGAAATACCTGAAGCCCGGCCGATCAATTCCTGCTGAAGTAATAGTATCTGGTTACCTTGTAATCCGGTTCCCGCAAGCAATACTATGAATTTTACATCTTTTGATTTTGCTGCAACCATTGGTGCAATAATTCCGCCTTCACTATGCCCTATTAGCCCGATTTTCTTTTTATTAATTTCCTTTCTGGTTTTCAAATATGCAATAGCAGCTTCAACATCCGATGCAAAATCCTCAGAAGTTGCGGCCTTAAAATCGCCTTCAGAATGCGCCACTCCTCTATCGTCATATCGCAAAACGGCTATTCCATTCCTGGTTAAATAATCAGACACAACCAGGAATGGTTTATGTCCCATAAGTTCCTCATCCCTGTTTTGTGGTCCGCTTCCGGTAATTAGTACGACAACCGGGAAATTCCCGCCTTTTACAGGCAATGTAAGCGTTCCGGATAATTTAATGTTTGCCCTTTCATTTCTGAAAGTAATATCCTCCGAATAGTAAGGATAGGGCTTCTTTGGTTCCTGTGGTCTAACTACTTCAGGTTTTGCAATAATATCCCGCTTTAGCTCCAAAACCAAGGATTGACCTCTTTGCTTGAAATTCCCTACAAAACTACCCTCTTTAAATTCTCCTTCATATTCAATTCCCGCGTTTGCAATCTTCAAATTCAGAATTGAATTTTCAAAAGTGGTAGATGTAACCGGAATTCCTTTTGCTCCCTGGTCAGGACTGTCCATTGTAGAAGTATATCCCGTGTCAGTTTTGGCAATGTTGAAGACTATCCTGAGCTGCATTCCGCTAACTTTCAGAACCCCGTTCCATTGCCCTGTAATATCCTGGGCAAATGCTGCTACTGTTAATATACTCATAAGAATTATGAATGTTATCTTTTTCATTAGTATCAGAATTATTAATTTTTTTTTATGAATTCTGCATTAACATTTTTTCGACAGCGCGTTTCATTTCATCCTGCTGATGTGTGCCGAATAAAATCTGGCTTCCCTTTTTCAACGTAACCCTTACTCCTATATTACCGCTTACATTAAATGCAGTTTTTCGTGATAACAAACGTTTTCGCCAACCCCATCCTCCAAATTCCATAACTGGCCTGTATTTTGCCACTTCAACCTCAGCAATTTCTGAAAGTGGGATATATCGCATTTTACGGATTAGAGGAGGGAATTTGTACCTTATTCCATCTGACCATATCTCGGTTACCAGATTGCCACTCAGGATAAAAATGAAAACTCCACTTATCACAATAAATGAGAAGATACTGCTCCAAATCAGTCCATTATTACTCATAGGTTCATCGCCGTATGGTTTGCCAAGGTACAGTTGCTGGTAAAAACTAACGCCAAATCCACCAATTACAAGCAGTATGCAAACAATCATGATCCATGGAATATAGGACTGCCGGAATGGTTGTTCTTCACTAAAAATGAGTTTCGCTGCCATATGGTTAATAAATTGAGCCGGCATTTACTACTGGAGAAGCATCTTTATCCGAGCACAGTACAACAAGCAGGTTGCTGATCATCACGGCTTTGCGTTCATCGTCCAGTTCAATAATTTTACGGTCGGACAGTTTGTTCAATGCCATTTCGACCATACTAACCGCACCTTCCACAATTTTGGTGCGTGCTGCAACTACAGCAGTTGCCTGCTGACGCTTGAGCATGGCCTGTGCAATTTCTGCTGAATATGCCAGGTGGGCAATACGTGCTTCAATTACATTAATACCAGCAATATGAAGCCGTTCCGAAAGTTCTTTTTCCAATACGTGATTAACTTCTTCTCCCCCGCCCCGAAGCGTGATATCGGTTTGTTCATCATCAAAATTATCGTAAGCATAATGGCCTGCAAGTTTACGTACTGCCGATTCGCTCTGTATTTCAACAAACCTGTTGTAATCGTCGACCTGGAAAGCGGCTTTGAAAGTTTCCTCCACTTTCCAAACCAGCACAATGCCGATCATGATAGGGTTACCAAGTTTGTCGTTAACTTTAAGCAGTTCACTGTTAAAATTGCGGGCGCGTAGCGAAATTTTCTTTTTGACAAAAAACGGGTTAACCCAGTAAAATCCGTTGCGCTTCAAAGTTCCCTTGTATTCGCCAAAAAGTGTAAGCACTGAAGATTCATTTGGGTTAATCACCAGGAATCCGGTAGCCATAAAAGCAGTAAAAAGCAGGCATACGGGCCCTCCTATTACTCCAATTAATTGCTGACTGAACAAAACCAGCAGCAGAATACCACCCACTAAAAATGCCAGTAGGATCGCCAGGCCCATATAGCCTGTTGAGGTCGAATCTAATTTTTCTTTTTCCATTTTATTTGATATTATTTTGATATCACAATGATACGACATTTTTTGCTTTATCTGACAAAATGAATAAAATTTTTTTTCTGAGAATCAAAAGCTACTTTTGCAATTACCAAAATCCTGACATGAAAAAAGCATACAAACATATATTTTTTGACCTGGACCATACCCTCTGGGATTTTGAACGAAGTGCGGAAGAGACCAAGCGTGAACTGTTCGAAACATTGAAACTTAGGGAAAGAGGCATTGCCAGCTACGAATCTTTCAGGGAAACCTATGTTGGTATTAACCTGGCTTTATGGGCTTTGTACAGGGAAGGCAAAATCGAAAAAGCCGATCTGAATTTCAGGAGATTTTATGATACGCTGTGTAAGATGGGAATTTATGACCGTAGTCTTGGTGAAGCTATGGCTTCCGGCTTTATTGAAGGCATCTCATCTAAGGTTTATTTGTTCCCTTACGCAAAAGAAACCCTGGAATATCTTTACCGGAAATATCCACTGCATATAATAACCAATGGATTTGAAGAAGTGCAGTACAGCAAACTGAAGAACTCAGGTATGGACAGGTATTTTACCAGTGTGATTACCAGTGAGGAAGCCGGGTCGAAAAAACCGGATGCTGAAATTTTTCAGTTTTCGCTTCGCAAAAACGATGCTTTGGCAAGTGAGAGCTTAATGGTAGGCGATGACCTGGAAGTAGATATGGCAGGTGCCAGGCAAAATGGTATGGATCAGTTGTATGTAAATCACGAAAAGAAGAAACATTCTGAAGAAGTTACCATGGAGGTATTTTCGCTTGATGAAATTATGGGATTGCTTTGATTCAGTAAATAATTGAAAAGTTAATGGAAAATAGTTAAATGTCAAATGTCTGATAAGCTTTACTGCAAATAAGATATATTTCTGTTTTCTTTTCCTCTTTATTTGCCCCGACTTTCAGGTCGGGGATTCAAATGATTTTCTTTTGCAAATTAACAGGCATGCTATTTCAAAAAAATGCACAAAAAAAAACCCGCTTCTATGAACGGGTTTTCTTTTTTTTCAACCAATTTCTTAGTTCTGTTTAGGAACCGGGGCAACTTCAGTTTTTGCTTCGCCTTTTTTGCAGCAGCTTTTTCCTTCAGCTTTGCTACAGGTTTTTGAACAGCCTGAAGCTTTAGCATCACTTTCCTTTGAGCAGGCAGCTGTTTTAGCAGAGGAGCTAGCGCAACAAGCTTTAGCAGGAGTTTCTTTACCGGTGCTAACACTTTCATTTTTAGCTTTTTGTGCTGTAGTTACTTTTTGTGCCGATGCTGTATTTACAGTAAGAGCAAAGATAAAAGCGAATAACGAAATTACAAGCGCAACTTTTTTCATAGTTATAATTTATTAAATTGTTTCTAGAAATATGTAACGCAAAAGTATTGCGAAATATTAGACAAGAAGTTACTTATTTTGTTAAAAAGATGTTAAAGATTTTAACGCTTTCCTTCGCCAAGTATAGCAATCGGAGTAATACCACCTTTCACCTTTTGCTCCAACGAAACTGTGACTTTTGAGTTTAGCGGCAGATAAAGATCCACCCTGCTTCCAAATTTTATAAATCCCAATTCCTTGCCTTGCAAAATTCGCTCATTGGTTTTTGAATAGCATACAATCCGGCGTGCCAGTGCTCCTGCAATTTGTCGAATCATAATCGGGCCATATCTATTATGTTCAACAACAACCGTATTTCGCTCGTTTTCGGTGGATGATTTTGGATGCCAGGCTACCAGGAATGATCCAGGCCAATAATTAGTATATACAATTTTACCTGAAACCGGATACCTGTTAACATGCACATTATTAGGTGACATAAAAACCGAAACCTGTAACCGCTTGTCATTAAAAAATTCATCAACAAATACTTCTTCTATTGCTACTACAGTACCATCAGCAGGACAGAGTGCAATATCGGAATCCTCAATCAGTTCCCGAAATGGCATTCGAAAAAACCGGACAACAATTATCCAGCAAACCAGCAATGCAATGTATCCAAGGTAATGGAAGATTGTTTGTACAGGGAAAAAATAGTTAGTACCTATCAGCAAAACAGCAGCCGCAAGGGTTGCTGTGGCAATGCTGTTATATCCTTCTTTGTGTATTTTCATTAATTATTAACGTATTAATTACCTGCAAAAGAACGCCAAATATACGAATACAAATGGAGCTGAGAGTAAAACAGCATCGAAACGGTCGAGCAGGCCACCGTGACCGGGCAGTATATTTCCCGAATCTTTGATTCCAAGGCTGCGTTTAAGCATGGATTCAACCAGGTCGCCGAGCGTGCCTGAAATCACAATAATAATAGCAAGGGTCATCCATTGAGTTACATTAAGTTGCCTGAAAATAAACGAAATTCCCCAGGCAGTAAGTAAAGCAAAAAGAACGCCGCCAAAACTTCCTTCCCATGTTTTGCCAGGTGAAATGCGTTCAAAAAGTTTGTGTTTGCCAATCAGTGATCCAACAAAATATGCCCCGGTATCATTAAGCCATAAAATGACCAAGAAACCTAATACAATTCCGTAATGAAAGGGACCGGAAAGGACAACAGGATTAAAGAAATACATCATCAAACCAAATGGTACCGCAATATATGCAACAGCCATAATACTGTAGGCAATATTGCCGAAAGGATTTATCTTATTCCGCCAGAGTTCGAGGAGAAAAAGAAAGAAAATAAATGGAATTATAACAATTATTCCAGAAGCAGGAATCAATTCCATAGCATTTGCCGCCAGGGTACTGTAGGTTATCCCGCCAACAAGTAAGGTTGCCCATTTTGGCGGTTGTGTCTTTTCAGTTTCAATCAGCGAGATGAACTCATTCAGGCTATAAATAGTGACTATTAATAAAAGTCCTGAGAATACATTCTGACCCAACAATGCAGAACCAACCATTGCGATAACAAAAAAAACTGCAGTAAGTGAGCGGGTAGCTAAGTTATTCACCTTTAAATTTAAGTATTAATTGGTTGGCTTTCAAAACTTCTTCGGTTGGCACACATATTTCTATTTCACCAAACCCGTAATTAGAATCCTGTTTATTCATGAGAACACATTCAACATCATTGTCGGCCAATATTTCTTTCACTATTTCAGCCTCATAAAGCTGGTTTGTAGTGTATATTACTCCCCAATTTTCAGACATAACGTTAAAATTTAACTTAATCTTCTGACGGCGGAGTTTCAACCAGGATGACAAATAATTCACGTGGACCATGGGCCCCCATGACAAGTGTCTTCTCAATATCAGCGGTACGGCTTGGGCCTGTTATTACTGAAAGCATTGATGGAAGCTTACCTGAATACTTATTCTGAACTGATGTAAAAGCATCCTTCAAATCGTCAACCAATTGATTCACGTATGCAATAACCACGTGAATTTCAGGGTACACATTCAACCTTCTGCTCGTTTTGGAAGAGACCATTATACTTCCAAGCCTGGCGACCAGGAATTCACACCCTGTTATTCCAACGCTGAGTTGCTGCAGGCTGTCCTCACCTGAATCGAACGGAACACCAGCCTGTGTAAGCATATATTGAAATTCGGGTTCCAGGCAATAAATATTATGCCATTCACATTCAGCATAGAGGGCGGATAAAGTACTTACGACTTCACTTTCATTTTCACAATAAATAAAAACACCGCCCATCCTGGTAAACTCCTGAGCAAAATTTACATCTGCGGTATCATTCATCGGCGTATAAACCGGTGAGTCGAAATCTACCTTCGGAAAAGGATTGTCGGTTTTATAAATTAAGGCATGGCGTACTTTTTTCAGCACCTTCTCCCTTGATGTACTTTCTTCCATTTTTATGCTACGTTATTTACCCTGATACTGTTTTTTCTGACAAGGTAAATTTATACATTTTCCCTTAACACAATGCAACAATTTTCTACCTAAGAAAGAATATTTGGATTAACTCCATTCTCAGCTTTTTCGGGATTATCACTTATTTCCGGTAAATCATCAATGGCTGGTGAAGTAGCAATTCTTGCAGCGGCTTCAGCCTGCCTTTCCTCAATGGTTTCACCATTGCTGTTGATCATAACGTGGTCATGATCCGGGAAAGGGCGTTTGCCAAATATTTTCTCAAGGTCTTCGCGGAAAATAACCTCTTTCAGAAGCAGAATTTCGGCTAACTGATTTAGTTTATCGCGATTATCGGAGAGAAGCTGTTTAGCTTTTGTATAACACTCTTCAACCATTTTATGGATTTCATCATCGATAACCCGCGCTGTTTCTTCGCTGAAAGGCTTCGAAAAAGAGTATTCATTCTGACCAGAAGAATCATAATAACTTATATTCCCGATTTTCTTATTGAGTCCGTAAAAAGCAACCATAGCATACGCCTGTTTCGTGACTTTTTCAAGATCGTTAAGTGCACCGGTCGAGATTTTGCCAAAAACTATATCTTCAGCAGCACGACCACCAAGGGTTGCAATCAGCTCATCAATCATTTGCTCGTAAGTGGTAATCTGACGTTCATCAGGCAAATACCATGCTGCTCCCAATGCTTTTCCACGGGGAACAATGGTAACTTTTACAAGCGGATGTGCATGCTCTAGAAGCCAGCTTACAGCAGCATGTCCTGATTCGTGATATGCGATCACTTTCTTTTCGTGTTGCGAAATAATCTTGTTACGCTTTTCAAGTCCGCCTACAATACGGTCGATGGCATCGAGGAAATCCTGTTTGTCGATCATTTTCTTATCGCTGCGGGCAGCAATCAAAGCTGCTTCGTTGCAGGCATTTGCTATATCGGCACCTGAAAATCCGGGAGTTTGCTTTGCGAGGAAATCAACGCTTGTCGATTCATCCATTTTCAGATTGCGCATGTGCACTTTGAAAATAGCTTTACGTTCTTCAAGATCGGGTAATTCAATATAAATTTGCCTGTCAAAACGTCCGGCACGCAGAAGAGCCCTGTCCAGGATATCAGCCCTGTTGGTAGCAGCCAGAATAATAACACCGGCATTGGTTTGGAAACCGTCCATTTCGGTGAGTAACTGATTCAGTGTGTTTTCACGTTCATCATTACCACCAGTCATAGCACTACGACCACGGGCACGACCTACTGCATCAATTTCATCAATAAAAATAATGCTTGGCGCTTTTTCTTTGGCTTGTTTAAAAAGATCACGAACACGTGATGCACCTACACCTACGAACATTTCGACAAAATCGGACCCAGAAAGTGAGAAAAACGGAACTTTTGCTTCGCCGGCTACGGCTTTAGCAAGCAGGGTTTTTCCTGTGCCCGGAGGACCTACGAGTAATGCCCCTTTAGGAATTTTACCTCCAAGGTCAGTATATTTCTTGGGATTCTTAAGAAATTCGACGATTTCCATTACCTCCACTTTTGCTTCCTGAAGGCCTGCTACATCGTTGAAATTCAGCGAAACCATGGTGTCCTTATCAAACAGCTGGGCTTTTGATTTCCCGATATTAAATATCTGTCCGCCGCCGCCTGCGCCGCCTTTAGTCATCATTCGCATGATTAAAAACCAGAGTCCGACCAGGACAACGATAGGTAAAATCCATCCAAGAATATCGCCGCCCCAGTTTTTACGTGTCACGTTTTTTACATACACAGGTTCTGTAATAGTAGCCTGGGCTTCGCGAACATCCTTTTCGAATGTTTCGACTGATCCAATCTGGTAAACATATTGCGGAGCAGCTGTGGTTAAAGAGTTTGCAGGCTTAACGTCTTTAAACTTAGCCAAACCCAGCTTATCTTTTTTGATGTATACTTCTGCCTGTTCCTTATTTACTAAAAGCAATTTCTCAACTTCCTGGTTTACCAGCATTACTTTGAGATCGCCCCAGCCTAATTCTTTTGGTGCGGCTCCCATATTGTTGAGATAGAGCCCAAACAAAATTACTCCCAGAACACCATATATCCAGTAAAAATTAAATTTCACCTTTGGCATTTTAGGCATTTTAGGCCCACCTGACCCTTGAGATTTATCGCCTTTGTTTAAGTTTTCCTCGTTACTCATTATGTAGAAATTCTAAAATTAAAATCCTTAGTTAATAACCTTTACTTCTTCGCGCGGAGCATCGGCCCACAATTTTTCCAATTGATAAAATCCACGTGTCTCTGTCTGAAAAATATGCACAACCACGTCGAAATAATCAAGCAGTATCCATTCACAGTTTTCGAAACCTTCCTTGTGAGATGGCGTGCCGCCGACAGCTTTTTTTACTTCAGCCTGCACTGAATCGGCAATAGCATCCACCTGCGAACGGGATGCGCCATGACATATTACAAAATAATCAGTAATTGAATTCGGTATTCCTGAGAGGTTAAGCTTTACTATATCTAATCCGAGTTTTTCCTGCATCCCTTTAACAATAATATCAGCAAGCATTCCCGAAGTTTCACTCTTTTTACGTTTCACCATCTATTTAAAATTAGTTTTTTATTTGTAATACCTGCCTTCGGATAACTCTCTTTCACAATATGCCAGGTTTTTCCGACCGGAGATTCAGCTAAACATTTAACTATTTATAGCCGTCTTTCACCTTAATTGCTAACGGGTTGCAAAGGTAGGGATTTAAAGTAAATGTTTATTTGATAATAGAACGGTATTGTATCAAACTTCAGTCCTTTTTATAAAACACGACAATTTGTCACTAAACGATTCACGGCTGTTTGAACGCTTTTGAGCACTATTTGTTTAACTTTGCTTCTTAAAAGAAGTTAATATCTAAAAATCAGAATTTTTTGATCCCAGCAATCATACGCCTGCCAGAAATCAAATCCACCAACAGCTATGCCATCGAACTCCTCTCAAAAGAGCGGCCGACAGAAGGCTGTGTGATTATTACCGATCACCAGACTGCCGGAAAAGGCACTGATACAAATACATGGGAAAGCGAAAAAGGGAAAAATCTTACGTTCAGCTTGATTTTATACCCTGCCTTAGCGGCCGATCAGCAGTTTATTCTTAATAAGGCAGTTGCTCTGGGAATTTATGAATTCCTACGGGCGGAACTTCCCGGCCACAGAGTTTCTATAAAATGGCCAAATGATCTTTATATTGTTGATAAAAAAATATGTGGGATACTGATTCAAAACTCAGTAACAGGAAATAAGCTGGAATACATGGTTGTAGGAATAGGGCTTAATGTGAATCAAACTCTTTTTACAAGTGATGCACCAAATCCGGTATCAATGAAAATGGTAACCGGTACGGAATTTAACTTAGACGAAATCCTTCAGAAATTATTGCATTCCATCTTTTTACGCTACACGCATTGTAATCCCCGAACAACCAGGAAAATTGAAAGCGAATATCTGACAGCGCTTTATCGACTGGAGGAATGGCACGATTATCTTGTGAAAGGAGTCAAAGTCCATTCAAAGATTACAGGCACAAATGCCTATGGCCAATTGCTATTGGAAAATCAGACAGGCGAAACTATAGTTTGTGATTTAAAGGAAGTGAAATTTATTATCTGATCGCTGATAAGGATCAATTCTATTTTTAGTAATGCCTACAAGCGTTTTGCGAAACGTAAGTTTTGCTAAAAACCAAGATCCAAAATCCATGAATGGAAATTGGATCTTGAGGTCTTCGAAACATGATAAACTCATTTTTCCTGTGAATCAGATCACTTTGCCTTTTTGCTGGTATTGATTTCCATTCCAATATTTCCCCTGTTTACTGAAATGGGATCAATCAGAAGTGACGGCACCAGTTTAGTTCCGTTATTAACAGTATAGGTAGCATAGAATATTGTATTGCCTTTAGCCAGATCCATTGCCATGCGGGCAGCATTGGAAGCCAAATCCTCAATTGATTTATAAACTGACATCGCCTGCAATCCAAGCACAATATTTTCGCGGGCCTTAGTATCAGCATCCTGACCTGCTACCAGGACTTTACCAGCCAGCCCTTTTTCCTGTAAAGCTTTTATTGCTCCGCTTGCTAGAAGATCATTACCGCAAATAATGGCATCTACTTTATTATTACTCAGGCATTCCTTTGCGGCTTCATAGCCATCTTCGAAAGTCCATGCTTTCACCATTTTATTATATATCAGTTTAATATCACCACGTTCGATATAAGGCTGGAGAATCCCCATTTGCCCAAATTGCAGCAAAAAGGAATTTTTGTCGATGAATGCCCCTCCAATAAGTGCAACATTCCCTTTTTGTAACCTGTTCTTGATATAATCTGCCTGAAGTTGACCGACCTTAACATTATCAAAAGAAACATAATAATTGACATTAGCCTCCTGGATCAGCCGGTCGTATGAAATCACTTTTATAGAAGCCTGATTTGCCAGTTTTACAATCTCAGCTGCTTTCTTCAGGTCAACCGGTAATATTACCAGGACATCAACTTTCTGACCAATAAGTTGTTTTGCCTGTTCGAGTTGTTTGTCAGCATCGCCATGAGCGGAAAGGCATATCACTTTCCCTCCCAATTTATCAACATTTTGAATAAAAAACGTTGTATCCTGAGCCCATCGCTCAACATTGTACTGATCCATTAATAAACCGATCACTGGTACTTTTTCCCGTGGTTTGCAGGATTGAATGAAGATTGACCCTGCTAAAAGCAAAATTGCAGAAAAGACTATACTGGTTTTCATCGCGTGTATGTATTGGGGTTTATACTAATAGAGTTACTTACACAAATCCAGAAAAATGTCAATTTCAATCTTTTGATTGATGTTCTAAAGATAATGCAAAAATTTGAAAAATCATAATAATATCGAAATTATATTCTATTCAGATTTATATATATGTCTGTTTATCTGCTTTATATAAACATTTTACATAACAGGATAGTTATATAAGCAGGTTAAATGAATAATTTTCGGAATTGAATTATTTCGGTTTTTTCAGAATTAGTACAAGAAAATTATACCTGGAGAAAAAAGAAATCAGCCTATAGTTTAACCATATCAACTGTTTGCTTATGTAACTTGTTTAGAGCCAGGTTTTCGGCAACAACTTCAGCAATATCTTTCACTACAGTTGCATTTCCAGAATCAAAAGTCTTTTTACAGAGCGGGCAAGCAGTAACCAGTATGTCAGGTTGAGATTCGCAGAGAATTGTAAGCGCTTTGTCCCTTATCAAATTTCGTTTTACGGCATCCATGTTTAAATCGCCAATGCTTCCTCCGCAACAAAGTGAGTTCACACGTTCTTCAGAAACATCGGCCACTTCGGCGATTTGTTTCAACACATTTCGTGGTTGTTCGTAAATTCCTGATCCTCTCCCTAATTCGCATGGATCGTGATAAACGGCTTTGAGATCAGTTTGCCTCAATACTAGTTTGCCATCCTTAACCAGGTTATAAATAAAAACTGAATGGTGCATCACCTGAATTCCGTCCAACTGATAATCATCATTAAAGACCTTGTAGCATATTGGGCATGAAGTAACCAATATTTTAGCTTCTGTATTTTTTATTTTTGCGGAGTTTTCTGAAATAAGTGTAAGAGAAGCCTCTTTCATCCCGGCAAGTTTCAATGGACGGCCACAACATACCGATCCATCTTCATCCAGAAAGGTAAAATCAATTTTTGCTTTTTCGAAAATCTGCAACATAGCCCGTTTAACGCCGGGAGTAAGATGGCCCATACAACCAGCAAAATAAACGACTTCAGCCTTTTTTTCAACAATAGGTTGGTTAACAAGATACGTAAAATCAGAGGCAAAACCTTTATTATCAACACCTCTGGCTCCTATTCTCAATCCGAGTGTATCAATTCCAACCGGGCATACTTCGAGACACCGGCCGCACATCATGCAGTTCGAATTAAGCTGAACCTCAGGCAGTTTTTCGCGTAATGAGCGGATAAAGTACACGGCTGTTGATCCTGTAAGCCCGGCCTGGTTCATCTGGCAAACATCGATACAAACGCCGCACCGTGGACACGAACGTATTTCTATTTCACTGAAGCTTCCAGGATATTTACCTTGATCGATTCCCGCGTTACGTAAAAAGATTAGAATGATTTCCGTAGGAATATGCATAAATCTACTCCAGGGAAGTGTTACAAAGAAAATGCCGAGCATTGTAGAATATGCCCACCAGGCAGGGTAAGCCATGTATTCTAGAGGGAGAATTGCGTCGAAAATACTGCCCAGTGTGTTGGTAAGAAATCCTCCCCCTTTGTATATTCCTGCGGTAAAACTCTCGGCAAGAAGACGCATCGGGAAAATAAGCCAGAGCGAAGTGATTGCCCACCTGTCAAAACTATTATGAACAGTTGTTCTTTTCAATCCAAACCATTTTGATCGTGTTCGTTTTATAACTGCTAGAACTAATCCTGACAAAACAAATAAAAGAATCAAATCCATTGTAAACCTGAAAAAGCCAGGCAAAGTGAATATTTCAAAGGGAAGCACCCGTTTGTCGTGAATAAAAAATTTTAGAAAGATAGGGTAATAAGGTGGATTGATATGCCCGCCGCTATAGACGCGTGATTCAATGTTTCCCATCACAATCAGCAAAAACCACCCAAGTGCAAAACTCATATGCATGTAGCCCAGCAACGGATTCCTTTTAAACATCCGTCGATGCAAAAGGCTTTCAAGGAAAATTTCATTTACTGTTTTCAGCAAATTAAAAGAGAAAAGTGCCATTCCTGCCTTCACCCGATCGGATGCATCCATCATGGCAATCCAGCGGCTGTATTTAACCACTAAAACACCCAGAAGGAATAATAATCCGATAAAAAATGGAAGTACAAAAAGGTCAAAGGTCATTGCAGTGGGTCAGGGGTTAGGATTTGGTTATTGGGATTCAGGGATGAATTTACTATTTAGTATTTACAGTTTCTGCTGACAACTTTTTATCATACAAAGCTTTACCAATTTGGATTACAAGATTACGGGTACTTACATTCCGCGGACAAACCAATTGACATTTACCGCAAAGCATACATTTTGAAACTTCATTTTCCAGGCTTTTTGTCTCGCCACGACGTAATAAAAGGATAACCTGCCTGAGGCTGAAATCAGTAAACTGACCAGCTGTGCATGTAGCAGCGCAAGTTCCGCACGAAATACAGAGATTTAATGTAGGTTCAGCTTTTGCAATAATCTTACAGATATCATGGTTGTTGGCATCATAATCAATCTGCCTGTCTCGCGTTATTGAATATCCAAAGTATTTCGCTTTCTTTTCCATAAAAGCCGCTTATGATTTCAGGTAATCTGCAACTGCCAATGCAGCAGAACGGGCATCGGCAAGCGTGTCGGAAACAGATTTCGGACCGGAACAAGTACCGGCAACAAAAACGCCAGGTATTTCAGTACTATTAGTATGTAATACTTCGTCAAGCGGCTGAATAAATCCATCGGACACATTTTTTAAGCCTAACATGTTAGCCAGGGGTTTTGTATCGGGAGCAGGTTCCATACCTGCCATCAGAACCAATAAACCAACTTTGATGCGGAGAGGTTTGCCCAACAAGGTATCCTCAACTTTCACTACAATGTTACCGTCTCTATCTTCGGTTGATTCGCTGAGCCTGCCACGGATAAACTGAATATTGTATTTTTCCTGTGCTTCTTTGTAAAGCTCTTCATAATGCCGGCCGAACATGCGCAAGTCCATATAAAAACAGAAAACTTCGGCATCGGGAAGCAATTGTTTGACCTCAATGGCTTGTTTAACAGCAGTAATACAACATACTTTTGAGCAATGCAGGTTGTTGACTTTTTCATCGCGGGAGCCTACGCAATGCACAAAACCAACCCTTTCGGGTTTATTGCCATGCCTGTTTACAAAAGCTTTCCCCGAAGCAAACAATTCTTCCAGATCGGCTGAAGTGATTACATTCTCATAAATTCCATAACCATACTCTTCTTTACGATGAGAATCGAAAAGCTGAAATCCTGTAGTCAGTACAACTGCATCGGCCTTTTCCTGCCAGCCATTGTGGCCGGAAATTGTGAAATAATCATTTACAGCTTCCAGTCCTGTTACTTTAGTAGCTGTTTGAATTTTAATACTACTGTCTAATCCTTTCGTGATAGTCTCAAGGGCATCCTTCCCAGATAAAAGAGTTGGGAACAGGGCATGCCATTTTTTGAGATGACCGCCGGACACATCCTCCTTTTCAACCAATGTAACATGGAAACCCAACTTCGCCAGGCTTGCCGAAGTTTCGAGTCCTGCCGGACCAGCTCCAATTACAACTACGTGTTTTCCCATGTTTTTGTTTAGATCAGCGATATCTCTCTATGTAGGTATAAAAAAAGATTTAAAAACAAAGATTAACGATTTCAAATTCAGCCTTTGAATTAAACCAGGAAGAAATGCTGGCATTACTCCGAATAAAACTTAAGATACGAAGGTGATTCGGGCATCCCCAGATCTTCCCCGTTTTTACCTTTAAACTTTCGTGAAGAATCATACGGTATTCCAATTTTATCCAGAAGAGGTTCAGCCGGAACCTGGTGTACCTGCAAGCCAATTTCCCATGGATCATAACCCATAATCATACCGGCAACTTCCTCATACGTAAATACCGGGATTCCATTATGGTTTTCCCCATACGTTTTTCCTTCCATTTCGCTGAGTGCATATTGCCAGCGGTCAAGGAACATAGGGCAGCCTGGGCAATTGGTTATAATCATATCAGGTTCATAGGGCTCCATCGACTCAAATTTCTTTTTTGAACAGGAAAGTGAGAACCCTCGGTTAGCCTGAACGAGATACTGTCGGAATCCGAAGCCGCAACAATGGCGACGCTCCGGATAATCGATAACTTCGCCGCCCCAGGCTTCAATCATTCCAGAAAGAACATAAGGATATTCGGCACCGCCAATACCTTTGTGTGGGAACATTTTTGAATAATGGCAACCTATATGTTCAACAACTTTTAATGGCTTTCCTGTATTTTTATCGACCAGTTTATATTTTGCTTTTGCCGCAATCTGATGCCTGAATTTATAGACAATATCGCTGGCATGCGCCAGGTTTTTTGGCTTGGTGAATTCACGGCCGGTTGCTTTGAAAAGATATTCTCTTATCTGTGCTTCCTTTTCAGGAAAATGATGCCAGGTATCCAGGATTTCGGTATACAACCCGAAACTGGTAACACACGACGCTGCATAATTTTCGTAGCCGGCTTCCGTCATAAGCGCAAATTGCCTGGCAACAACGGTCATGGTAGTATCGAACGGAACCACATCCGAATGGTAGCCAATACCTGTGCAGGAAGTATGATGTTGCTCGTCGTGAATATCCTTGCCAAGTTCATCTTTCAGAATTTTTACAAACACAGCTTCGGCTCCCGGGAAGAAAGTCTGCCTGATACAGCTTCGGGCATAAAAATAATGATCATCGGCAATTTCCTTCTGATAATCCTGCCATATCAGCCTTTTCCCTTCTAACTTCATTCGTGATTGTGTTTTTGATTGTTGGCAGTATATATATGCTGGAAATATTCACTATTGGTATCAGTACCGAATTCAAGGCCCATTTCGGCGGCTTTTTCCTTCGAAAATTCCTCTATCTTGTCGTATCTTTCCTGCCCGCCGGTAATTTCAAATATTTTCTGCAATTCGTCAAGATCATCCTGCGAAATTTTTCGCAAGGCACCCGAACCTTCGCCATTATAATTTGCCCCAAGCTTATTCATGACCGGAATCAGGTTTTTATGTTCCCAGTCCCAGACAGGCCCTTGTTCGGGATGCATTCCCGGATCAACCATATCCGGACGCACACAATATCCTGAAGCTAAAATCTGATCACCAATGGTGCGCTTTACGGCTAGTTGCTGGCGGCCTTTTTCGGATTCGGTAAAAAATCCCATATCCTGGGATACCGACCGCAAAGCCATAATAAGCAATCCCGGGGCATTGCCACGCGGACACCGGGTTTTGCAGGACATACACTCGCCACAATACCAGATAGCATCACTGCTCATCAGTTCACGGATTTTTTCGTCATCCTGCGACTGGACAGTAGTAGCGATAACCCTTGGATCGTAATTGTAAAATTCGGCAGCAGGGCATATTGCGGTGCATGTTCCGCAGTTTATACAGGCTTTCAGGCTTTCAACAAACCTGATATCATCTGCCAGCCGGTTATAAAGTTCGCCCAAAATATTTAATTATGGTGGTGGAGTAAATACTTTTATCTTTATGAATATCAAACAGATAAAAGTAATTTTAAATCTGATTTTATATATTCAGAATTAAATATCGGGCAAAGATAAATTAATCGCTCTTAAAGAATCAAAATGGCTATATTTGTTATAAAGACTAAATAAAAATAGCAGGGATAGAAACCTGCTATTTTATTTTATTATTGAATGATTAATACCTTATCCCCGACCTGAAGGTCGGGGCAAATTGTGTCCGGACTATTTTTGACTAGCTATTAACTATTCCCAATCAACTATTCCTTTTCCATTTCCTCTTTCAGTTTCGGAACAATCATATCCACAAAATTCTGCAAAGGTTTTTCTGCCATCATGGCAATGAAAGGATTCATATCTGCATCAATCACCATCTGAGCCTGGCATTGGCCGGAGGTTGTTTGCCGGATAAAAGTTTCGAGTGTAAATCCAAATGGAAGTTTGCCTTCGCCAATCATAATTATTTCGGTGTTCGGAGTCTTGCTTGTGATACGCAAACCCAGTGTTGCCAAACCTTTAACTTCGAATGAACAGGAATCACCTGTCGATTGCCAGTTCACTACCTGCTCCGGCAGTAAGCGGGCAAAATTATCAAAATTGGTCAGGAAATCATATATTTTCTGTGGCTGGCAATCGATAATTGCTTTTTGACTTTCTATACGTTTGCTCATTTTTCTATCCCCCAATTTCTGGGATTCTCGCGCCACTGAATAAGTGATTGCATATCTGAATCCTTTATATGATTTTGCTCCAGAGCCTTTTTAATCAGGTAGTCGTAATTAGTGAGCGTATGTAATATGCAGTTAGCGGCTTTGAAACTTTCTTCCGCATCATTTAATCCGTATGTAAAAATTGCAACCATTCCTTTCACATTGCAACCTGCTTCACGCAATGCCTGAACTGCATTAAGACTGCTTTTACCTGTCGAGATAAGATCTTCAACCACTACAACCGATTGACCGCTTTCGACTACACCTTCAATCTGGTTTTCCAATCCATGACCTTTTTTCTCAGAACGGATGTATACGAAAGGCAAGCCCAATTCCTGGGCTACCAGGGCACCAATTGCAATAGCGCCGGTTGCAACTCCGGCAATTACGTCAACGGTACCATACTCTTCGTTTATCAACTTTACAAATTCCTGGCGTATATATGTGCGGATTTTCGGGTATGACAACGTACGCCGGTTATCGCAATAAATAGGGGATTTTATACCGGAAGCCCATGTAAAGGGGTTAGCATTATCAAGCTTTATTGCTTTAATTTGCAAAAGCGATTCGGCAGTAATAAGCCCGGTTTCTTCAAACTTTTTTCTCATCATGCAAAGATATACAGTTTTTTTAAACGAAAGAACAGTTTTAATCTGTAAGGATTCCAATATTCCTGAATCCAGACCAAATAATATTTCACTCGAATATAAAGACAAAGCCTCACTTGTAAGAGCTTATACAGATTTTTACAGCAATGAGGAATGTGTAAATTTAACAATAAATACCGGAAATAAGTTCGCTGAAGCATGTAAATTTTTCAATGCCATGTTCACTCGGATTGAAGCAGCGGGAGGAATAGTCAGGAATCAAAAGGAGGAATATCTCTTCATTAAAAGGTTAGGCGTTTGGGATTTACCGAAAGGAAAATTACACAAAAAGGAATCTGTCCAGGATGGTGCTTTGCGCGAAGTTATGGAGGAAACTGGTCTTAAAAATCTTTTAATAACAAGGCAACTAACATCTACATTTCATATTTACACGGATAGAAAAGGCAGAGAAATTTTAAAAGAAACCTACTGGTTTGAAATGACCTGCCTTGAAGATCAGGAGCTAGTACCACAGCTGGAAGAAGATATTACCGAGGTGAAATGGATTGGCAACGGCCACTTGAATATTCCGCTACAAAACACATATGCATCACTCCGCCAATTGCTGGAAAGCTATCTGAATGGTTAGGATAACAGTGTAGTATTGAATAACAACTTTACCCGTATTTCGAAATTAAAGGAATAAATATCATAACATCAATCGGATATTGCATCTATTTATACTGATTATTAACTACTTCATGTTTTTTGATCGCTATTTAAGAGTACCTTTGCCGGCTTAATCTTAAATCTTTTAATGAATACATTTGACCAATTGGGCCTTCAGGAAAACATCCTGAAAGCAATCAAAGAACTGGGGTTCGAAAACCCTATGCCCGTGCAGGAGGCCGTTATCCCGCGAATAATTGAAAACAACACTGACATTGTTGCCCTGGCACAAACAGGAACAGGAAAAACCGCAGCTTTTGGATTACCGCTGCTTCAGCTTATCGATCCTGACAACAAAAAAACACAGGCACTCATTCTGAGCCCTACACGCGAACTGTGTATGCAGATAGCAAGTGACCTGAATTCTTACTCAAAATATATGCCTAATATTAAAGTTACTGCCGTTTACGGTGGTGCAAGTATTGAGGCACAAGCAAAACAGCTGAGAGCCGGCACGCAGATTATCGCCGCCACCCCGGGCCGTATGCTCGACATGATTATGCGTAAATACGCTGATTTGTCGGAAGTACGTTTCCTGGTTCTCGATGAAGCTGACGAAATGCTGGATATGGGTTTTGAGGAAGATGTTCAATCAATTATTGAAAGTACTCCCAAAGACCGTCACACATTCCTTTTCTCGGCTACCATGCCGTCGGATGTTGAAAAAATTGCCCGGCGGTATATGAAAAGCCCTGAAACATTAAGTATGGGTCAACGCAACGTTGGTGCAACTAACGTGAAACACATGTATTATGTTACCCATGCCAGGGACCGTTACACGGTTCTGAAGCGTGTTGCCGATTTTCATCCTGAAATGTATGCCATTATTTTTTGCCGTACACGCCAGGAAACACAGGAAATTGCAGATTCACTTATCCGCGATGGATATAATGCTGATGCACTTCATGGCGATTTATCACAATCACAGCGTGATCATGTGATGAAGAAATTCCGTGAAAAACACCTTAACATGCTTGTTGCTACCGATGTAGCCGCTCGCGGAATTGATGTAAGCGACCTTACCCACGTTATTAATTACCAACTTCCTGATGATACTGACAACTATATCCATCGCTCTGGCCGTACAGGCCGTGCAGGGAAAGACGGAGTGAGTATTTCCATCATCAATTTAAAGGAGAAGGGCCGTATCAAATTGCTCGAACGGCAGATCGGTAAGGCTTTCAGTGCAGGTAAAATACCTTTAGGACGCCAGGTTTGTGAAAAACAACTTTATCACCTGATCGACCGTATGGAAAATGTAAATGTAATTGAAGACGAGATCAATGATTTCCTTCCTGTCATTTACAAGAAACTGGACGCGATGAGCAAAGAAGAAATTATCAAACGCTTTGTTTCCATTGAATTCAACAGTTTCCTCGAATATTACCGTGATGCCAAAGATCTGAATGTTGACGAATCGCGTGAGCGTGGTGATCGTTCGGATAGTGGTTCATTCACCAGGCTTTTCATGAGCATTGGCCGTAAAGATGGATTGACTGTTCCGAAACTTCTTGGTATGGTTAACGAATATACCAATAGCCGTGATTTAAAAGTCGGCAGGATTGAATTGGGTGACACCTTTACTTTTATTGAAGTAGATACCAAGTATCTTCCTTTGTTTATGGCGTCTTTTAAAGACCAGACTATGAACGAAAGGCCAATTAAAGTTGATGTTGCAGAAGATCAGACTTCATCGGAACGGCCAGGTCGTTCATCATACGGAGGAGGAAGAGGCGGAGATCGTGGAGGTGACCGAGGCGGAGATCGCGGAGGGTACAGAGGCGGACGCAGCAGCGGCGGTGATCGTGGCGGTTATGGCGGTGGTGATCGAGGCGGCTCAGGCGGCGGCGGTTACAAGAAAAGCTATGGCGGATCAAGCGACAGGCCAGCTTACAAAGGTGGCGGAGATCGCAGAAGCGATTCAAGCCGTTCAGCAACCCGTCCGGATTCGGACAGAGGTGGCAGCAGGCCTTCAGGCGGTGAACCTTGGTACAAAGAACAAGCCGGGAAACCAGGGAAGAAGAAGAGGTTTTAGTTTATTGAGTTGACAAGGAGAGTGAGCGAGGAGCGACAAGGCGAAGGGCGACAGGGCGAGAAGCGATGGAGTAAATGACTAAAGAAAATTCTTATTAATATTTTAAAAAAAAACGCCTCATTACTGGGGCGTTTTTTTATTCCTTTAATTTTCCTGAATAGTTATACCAATTTACGGATCACTATTAACTATTAACTTTTCACTATTTATTATTCTTCTCCCCCAGCCAGCGCTCAGCCTCAATAGCAGCCATACAACCTGTACCAGCGGCAGTTACAGCTTGGCGGTAAACATGATCCTGTACATCCCCGGCTGCGAAAACACCAGCTATATTGGTGCGTGTGCTTCCGGGAATGGTTTTAATGTAGCCTTGTTCATCCAGGTCAATTTGACCTTTAAAAATGTCGGTGTTTGGAGTATGTCCGATAGCTACGAAAAAACCCTGTACTTCAATTTCACTAATTTCGCCGGTTTTAGCGTTTTTCAATCTGGCACCAGTAACAACTTTATTATCGCCGGTAATTTCTTTTGGTAGCGAATTCCAAAGGATTTCGATATTCGGTGTATTCATAACCCTGTGCTGCATGGCTTTAGAAGCACGCAGTTCGTCGCGACGAACAATCAAGTATACCTTTTTACAAAGTTTTGCCAGGTAAGCGGCTTCTTCGCAAGCGGTGTCGCCACCACCAACTACGGCTACATCCATTCCGCGGAAGAAAAATCCATCGCAGGTAGCACAGGCCGAAACACCATGGCCGTTGTATCTTTTTTCTGATTCAAGCCCGAGCCAGCGTGCCGTGGCACCCGTTGAAACAATTACTGTATCAGCTTCAATAACTTTACCGCTATCGGTGGTTGCCTTCAGAGGATATTGCTGAAAATTCACTTTTTCGATGATGCCAAACCTTACATCAGTGCCAAACCGCTCGGCTTGGTGTTGCAGATCATCCATCATGGCCGGGCCGGTAACACCTTTAGGATAACCGGGGAAATTATCCACTTCGGTAGTGGTTGTAAGCTGTCCGCCCATTTGTATGCCTGTATAAACAACAGGTTTAAGATCGGCACGGGCAGCATAAATGGCAGCAGTATATCCGGCAGGACCGGAACCTATGATAAGGCATTCAACTTTTTCAACTTCGGTAGATGACATAATATGTTTTGTTATTAGGAGGGTGCAAAAATACTATTTAAAGTGGTAACGACATAAATTATACCACTCTTTAATAACCAAATATATCAACTAAAAAGGTGAGATAGATATGACAGAATGGCTGGTTTTCCTGCGCTTTACGTTTATTGAAAACAGTAATCAGCCTGATCATCCCGGGAATGTTTCCATGCATCTTTTAATGTTTTATTGAAAACCAAACTACTAATTTCACCAATTAATTCCCATGTTTAAAACCGGCATTTTCCAGGAACCTGCACGTAAACGGACACTTAATGCATCGCCACAAAACAGGTGCAAAATCACAATTTCCTGATTTTATTCTTTAGCAAAAAAAAAGTTATCTAATTGAATTCCTTCATTTTCTTGTTTTTTGAGGGTATTAAAAAACAAAATGCGAAAAATTAATTTACAAAAAACAATAAGTTACAACTTCCGTTTGAATAGCAAACAGACCATATTTACTTCTTAGGGCTGATTTCATTATACATTTAGTAAAACGCAGGCCTCATTCGGCTTAATTATCTGCTGATAGCAAATCGGAGACAAACAATAATGTTCGCCAATCTGAAGTCAAAAAGCGAAATATTTTGTACCTTTATACACCTAGAGCACATGGGCCTCATTCAACTATCTGTTTTTTGCTAACGTATTGAAATCTGGTCGCATCTCGGCA
>CAIWMA010000440.1 GCA_903913645.1 uncultured Bacteroidales bacterium
GGTAATTATTTACCAGCCAGTCTTACTGGTAATGAAATTGTTACCATCCAACGTATTTAATAATTCATTGAATACATTTTGATCATGTTTCCTTACAGTAGAAATAAAGCTTTCAATACGTGCATAAATGTTTGCACCTTGTTCGGATCGGAAACAATTGGATATTTTTTGTTTGACCTTCGCTGGCCGAAGGTCTCTTTCAGCCAGGTTATTTGTAAAGGGGACTTGTTGGTTAAATGCAAAGGCCAGCGCAGCATTTTTTTCTCGGACAAGTCTCTCGAGCAGGTTTCTGCCTTTTGTGCGTTTGTATTTTCCCCTTTTTCCAATCGTTTTTTGTGGTGGCGGTTCTAATCGATCAGCAACAGTACAAATAAGGTCATATCTTGATTCAATGCTTTGCCGACGTTTAACCCTTACTTCGAAAGGTGTCAGGTAGGTATTCATGATAAGTGCTTTCATGACTTTGGCCCATTTGCTTTGATCATTGTCGATTAAAGCCTGAAGTTCCCTGAGAATATGTGCTCCGCAAATGCCATGTTTAACATTGGTAAGATTAAAATAGGAACTCCAACAATCATGGATAAGCCAGCCGAAGCAGTCTTTTAAAACAGACTGTTCACTTAGTATGGCTAGTTCACCGCGTTTCTTGTGTACAAACAAATAGGTGAATAACTTTGTGGTTGTAACATGTAACCAATGTAAACTGCCTTCAACCCTTAATCCTGTTTCGTCGGCATGCGCTACTTCACTTTCAATAATTTTAGATTTAATGATTGTTTCACTTGCCAGGAGTTTTTCATAACAGATTTGAGTTGCTGAATAAACGGTTGATTCGTTTATGGGATATCCAAATAAATCTGTAAAAAGGAGTTGTATTTTCTTGAAGGCAAGTTTATAGTGGACATTTAGTAATGTGGTGTATACCTTCACTCCATTACCGTATTGAGCCGGTGCAGTTATTCCTTCAGGTGCGATGCCTTTGTGCTGCAATCCACATACGGGGCATATAGCTTTGTGTATCTGATATTCTGTAACTTCCAGACGGGGTTGTGGTAAATCAAAGACCTGTCGTTTTTCTGTTATAACCAGTTGATCTTCGGTGAAAACATGACCACAACTACATGCCAATGGCAAACAACGTACTATTTTATCCGGATTCTCCACTTGGTGTAAGGTTGTGCCTGAATGTCCTTGTTGGCCGCCTTGCTGCCCTTTGATGGGTTTTGGCAGGGCTGGCTTTTTACTATATCCATCCTGAGAGGGTGGTTTACTGCTGTTTTTGCTAGTGGTGTTTAACCTGGCTTTGAGTTCGGCATTTTCAACTTTTAATTCCTGCACATCCAACTGTAACCGATGGTTCTCTTTTCCCAATTGTTCAACCCGGGCTGTCAACTGGTCTATCTTTTGAATTAGCTCCTGGATGAATAAAGTCGTGTCCAATCTTTTTTATTACAAATGTAGACCTCAATATAACTATAATCCAAATAGTTAGGCCTAATCTTATCCACAGCAACGGTAAATATTTGTTAACAAGGTTGGATTCCGGACACCTGCTCATGAAAAATGTTCATAACCTTAGATTTTGTAGATTTGAGGCAGGTAAATAATTAC
>CAIWMA010000441.1 GCA_903913645.1 uncultured Bacteroidales bacterium
AATGCCGCATTCGTAAAACGATCTTTCTCCGCGTTATAATTTTGCAGAATATCGGCGGCTGTTAACGTACTGTTATAGACCCTCATCAATCCCATATTGCCATTCAGGGGATGATGACCCGGATCTTGTCCATCCCCGATTAAGTAATTCGAAAAAGGAGAAAGATCAGTGACCCCTTCATTTTGAGTTGCTTTTAACTCCCCATCCAAATAGACCCTGGTGGTGATATTCCCGGATTCTTTACCTGCTGTATAAACAATATGGTGCCATACATTTTCTGAAACCAGGATTCCCACACTTCTGTCCACATAATGTGCCATATCCCAAAACAAATATCCACTTGGGTCCACACCCAGGCGGTATTGAAGGTCAGGTGTTGAAAACCAAAATTGGTAATTGCCGTAATTGGTACGTTTTATCCATGTTTCCACCGAAAGAGCGTTGGTTGTAGTGATGTTCCAATTATTCATTGCACTACTTTGAATGGCATAGGCGCCGCTTGCCTGAAAATTAAAACTCCCCTGCCCGATGGTTGAGGAATAAGATGAAACTAAGGCTGATGGCAGGGAAGCATGATTGTTGTTTCCACTTAAGTCAGTCCACGTTGATCCCGTACCCAGATAGCTTGCCGGATTGCCGGCATCTAAATGTAAAACTGAATTGGCTGTTACAATCGTTCCGGAATTGACTGACAATTGCACCGAGATAGCATCTCCATTCGCCAGATCAGAGGTGGTAAATGTGGAATTTGTAGCTCCGGAAATTGCATTACCATTTTTCAGCCACTGGTAGTTTGTTGCATCAGTTCCAGAGGGCGTTGCTGTAAAAGTTACCGAAGTGCCTGAACAGATTGTATTGTTAGTTGCATCGGAACTGATGGTAACTCCGGCACCCAGGTATTCAGGACTTGCAATCTGATATGGATCATTTACAATTACAGAACCTGTGGCTGCTATGGCTGCCTGAGCGAAACCGAGTGTAAAACTCAGACAGAAAAGGTTTAAGAATAGTTTTCTCATGATATTTATTTTAAACTTTTATTGGTTACTTGTCGCCGGATGACATCTTAATGCATTAGATTTTTGGTAACTATATGTATTGATGGTGCAGCAATTGTGTAATGAAGAAAATATGGGGCATATGTGTTCTGCAGTAGTGAGAAATTCCGGAAAACCAAACTGATTTTGATGGTATAAATGCATAAAATCCCTTTTCAGGATTCGGTTCTATTCAGCGTTGGAATTTTTTCAAGCTATATACTTTCTTTCCGCCATACAATCCGGCTAATCCAATCAGCAGCATAGTTCCGCTGCCAACCGGCGCTCCTCCTCCAACCGGCGTATTGTGGCCACTGCCCCCGGAGGAAGGTGCTACTCCATTATTGGGATGGGGAGGCGACTGTGCCGGTAACAGGGTTGTTGAAGCAAGTAGGAAAGTTGATATAATCAGGGTTTTTACGATTGATTTCATAGGTTTTAAAGGTTTTAGGGATTATGTGTTAGGTTTTGAGGTTGGTGTTGGGATGGTTATTTGCGAGTTTGCTTTCCTAGCCCCCAACCCCTAAATCCTAAACCCTACTGAATAAATATTTTCTTAATCAGCGTAGTTTTATCAGTAACCACTTTCACAATATAATTTCCTGTATTGCTGAGGTTTATTTCATTCGTCCCTTTTGCCGAAACTTTTGTAGCAACCAATTGCCCTGCTATGTTATAGATAAAAATATCGCCTTTTACCATGTTGTTCATGTTGATGTAAGCTTTTTTTTGGTAGCTGTAAACACTGGCAGCAACACTTTTGGCATCAGGAACACCAAGCATAGTGAAATGAAGTTTGAATCGCATTTCATCTTCACTTTTATCGAAGCTGAAGGTATATGTCTTATTGGCCAGTTCGGTAAAAATGCCGGTTTTGATATCTTCAAGTGTTGTGTATTGCAGGTCGTTTATTTCGGTGGCGGCAATGGTATACGTTCCGCTTACACCTGCTTTTATACCAACCGGAACGATATCTGTTTCGGGCAATGAATTGATTGCCAGCGGTGTGCTTCCGGTTGAATAAATCTGTGCAGCTTCGGGAACATCGCCATATAGTTTGTATGCATCGTAATCTCCATCGAATTCTGCTGTGGCTTCGTAAAGAAACCTTACTACGGCTTCGTCTTTATACCCATTGCCGGAAACTTCGAGTCTTACAAGGTTTGGAACCACTTCATCCGAACTTTTAAAGAAGGCGGTTGCATTGTGAACACGCACGGCAGCGGTCATAGCCAAAGTTCCGTTTGAAGCTGCCTGTACAAAGAAACCCTGTCCGGGAGCGATAAATCGGGTTCCGCCGTTAGCGCCGGTGCTGCCGACAAAAGATGCCCATGTGGCTGCGTCCTTATGCACATAAATGGCTTCGTTAACATTAGTCTTGGTCCATCCGGCAGAAGCTTTCCAGTCAATAGATGACGGGTATGGATTCCCCACCAGGTTCCATCCTTTGCCAGCACCGGAATAGGTAGTGGTAAAACTCTTAACACCTGCATTAACCGGTCCTGCAAAGGTTACATATGCAGGGTCCAGATCGCCCCATAGCGCATATCCTTTCATTGGTGTTAGTACTTCCTGCGGATCTGTTAAGTCGGAATAGGTGTTAGCGGCTTCGGTATGTTTCTGAAGATAATGCCCATAGAATATCCCGGATGTTGCGTTGGAGGTGGGTACTGATATCAGGTGCCATTCGCCGGAGGCAATATTGAAAGTAATTTGTGCATCAGCACCACTGCTTTCTATAAGCGAGCTACCCGGAGGAATCAACAGTCCGGTCGTACCTGCACTGTTGGTTAATGTACCGCTCACGGTAAGATAAGCAGGTGCGGCAACCGTTCCGAGGGTAAGAGAGGAGTTGCTGTTAATAACCAGGTTATCAAGCTGGGCAAGGTTGGTGGCGCTTGTGCTGGTAAGAATAAAGTCGCCGTTGTCGAGCACCCAGTAACTGTCGCTTCCGCCGCTTACAATACGGGCACCGTTGTTGTATATATGCTGTGCCTGCGAGGCCAGGGCCAGTAAAACGATACTTAGGATCAGGAATGTTTTTTTCATCTTGATATGTTTTAGTATTTGTCTTTATTTTTAAACGCAGAGTACGCTGAGAGTTTCGCTGAGGGCCGCGGAGTTATTCTGTTTTCTCAGCGGTTCTTTGCGCCTTCTCCGTGTTCTCTGCGTTTCATTTTATTTTTGAACAACAGTACTTCCATAAACAACTTTCTTTATAGTTTCGATTTCGGCTTTCATAACTGCATTTTCAGCTTTCAGATTGTCGAGTGATTGCAACTTTACTTTCAGTGCTTCGATTTCAGCCTGCTGCTCCTGAATGGCTTTGGTAAGTACGGGAACCAGGTTTCCATAACTCAAGCCCAGGGTTTCGCCTTTGCTGATATCGCCTTCGGTGCCGCTTACTACTTCGGGTACAATTTTTTGTACTTCCTGGGCTATAAAGCCCACTTCAGGATGGTTGGTTTTATCTGCTTTGTAGAAATAGGTAACTGGTTTTAGTTGCATTACAGTGATGAGGCCGTAGTTGGTCATGGGTTGTATATCGCGTTTTAGGCGAGAATCGGAAGCATTAACCCAAGTGGTGCCGTTGCAATAAGCTCCGCCTGCCATTGAAAGGGAACCACTTGACAGCTGCATAATTAAGTTTGCGTTACCCCCAGTATACCATTTAAACTGACCCTCAGTTCCACTGGAAGAAGATTTGAACCACATATCTGTTGAACCTCCAATACCAATCCTAGCATCATAGCCGTCTGCGTTATAGAGAATTATTTTATCACCATTGCTATTTGTTTGAAATGCGGCAGGTGCAGAATAGCCTCCAGAGCCTATTTTAATTGTTTTGCGGGCAGTGGCACCGTTTGATTCTGTACCAACCTGCAAGAGTTCGGCCGGTGTAGTTGTTCCGATGCCGACATTTCCATTGGCCCCGACAGATAGTCTTGTCGATGTTGAATAATTGCCACTTGCCACACCCCCGGCATTAAGATAAATGTCGCCATTTGGGCCAGCGGAAGCAAGCGTTAAGTGTGTATTTGGTCCACCTGCCGTAATTCTTGCAGTTGCATCCGTCGAACCTACAG
>CAIWMA010000442.1 GCA_903913645.1 uncultured Bacteroidales bacterium
CTACTCCTTAGATGGAAAATATTGCAGGGAAACAGTTATGCGTTTGCGACAAAGGCTGCCTCGGATTTCATTGTTTATTCTTGTGGACTTAATTCAAATTGACTGAAATTTTTCTGTTCAAAGCTATACGTTTGCTATTTCCTTTTACCCATTTTCCATTAACTCTATTTAGTCTAATTCCATCCTTTCTCACTATTTTTCAACTCATTTGCAAGTTGTTCTTTAATAATTACCTTTGCTCCGTGATTTACCTAAAAAAACATTAAAACAAGATTCTTATGCTTAACGAAATCCTTAAAGATTTAACCTCAGCCAAAGCTATCGAGCTGGAAGACAAGTATGGTGCTCATAACTACCACCCGTTGCCTGTGGTTTTGGCCAAAGGCGAAGGTGCTCTAGTTTGGGACGTGGAAGGCAAACAATATTTTGATTTTCTTTCCGCTTATTCGGCTGTTAATCAGGGCCATTGTCACCCGAAAATTGTTGGTGCCATGATTGAGCAGGCGCAAACGCTTACTCTCACTTCGCGTGCATTCTACAGCAATGTGCTTGGCGTTTATGAAAAATATATCACAGAATATTTTGGTTACGATAAGGTTCTGCCTATGAATTCCGGTGCCGAAGCTGATGAAACCGCTTTAAAGCTTTGCCGTAAATGGGCATATAAAGTAAAAGGTATTGAAGATGGACAGGCTAAAATTATTGTATGTGAAGGAAACTTCCATGGCCGTACCATAACTATTATTTCCATGTCGACTGATCCGGATTCCTATGGTGGATTTGGTCCGTTTACGCCTGGTTTTGTAACAATTCCTTATAATGATATTCCTGCTCTCGAAAAGGCACTGGAAGATCCAAATGTTGCCGGTTTCCTTGTTGAACCTATTCAGGGCGAAGCCGGGGTATTTGTTCCGGATGCAGGCTACCTTTCGAAATCATACGAATTATGCAAAAAAAATAATGTTCTGTTTATTGCCGACGAAGTTCAGACAGGCATAGCACGAACAGGAAAACTTCTGGCTTGCGATCATGAAAATGTTCGTCCTGATATTCTTATTTTAGGGAAAGCCCTTTCGGGTGGCGCAATGCCGGTATCGGCAGTATTAGCTGATGATGCAATAATGCTTACCATCAAACCGGGAGAACATGGTTCGACTTTTGGTGGAAATCCTGTTGCTGCCCGTGTTGCAATAGCTGCACTCGAAGTTGTAAAAGATGAGAAACTTGCTGAAAAAGCTGAATATCTTGGTAAGATTTTCCGTGAAGAACTTGGAAGCGTAAAAAGCGAAATGATTGAGCTGGTACGTGGTAAAGGTTTGCTCAATGCCGTTGTTATCCGTCCTAAAAATGGTTTTGAAGCCTGGGATGTATGTGTTAAAATGAAAGACATGGGCCTTCTGGCAAAACCAACTCATGGCAATATTATCCGTTTCGCACCTCCTTTGGTAATCAGTGAGCAGCAATTACGCGAAGCCATTGAAACTATCAAAACAGCGATACTTTCATTTGAATAAACTGATATATTTTTATAAAAGTAAAAGCCCGGAAGTTGCATGACTTACGGGCTTTATAGATAATAACCTATCAACAAATTACTATTTAACCATAAAATGCTTCTTCGTTGGTACAATTAATGAAACTAAAGAGAAAAATAATTAAGAGCTTCAAAATAAGCCGCAGTGTTTTTCTGAAATTATTTAACATTTGAATTGTAACGGCCTTCTATAACTTCCCAGTTAACAACATTCCAGAAGGCACTGATATATTCCGGGCGGCGGTTCTGGAATTTGAGATAATATGCATGTTCCCAAACATCAAGACCAAGTATCGGTGTTGCCGGGCAATCAGAAGTGTCCATAAGTGGATTATCCTGGTTGGCGCTGGAACAAACACAGAGGCTTTTATCGGCTTTTACACAAAGCCATGCCCAGCCGCTGCCAAAGCGATTTGCTGCAGCATCATTAAACTTCGCTTTAAAATCTTCGAATGAACCAAACTGCACATTGATTGCATCGGCAAGTTTTCCTGAAGGAGCACCACCACCATTTGCTGACATGCTTTCCCAGAAAAGTGTATGATTGTATAATCCGCCACCATGATTGCGAATAGCCGTTGGAAGCTTGCTTACGTTAGCGAATATTTCTTCAAGTGAAGCGCCGTTACTCTCGGTATCTTTTATCGCAGCAACAAATTTGTCGAAATAGGTTTTGTGATGTTTTGTGTAATGAATCTCCATCGTCTGTGCGTCGATATGGGGTTCAAGTGCGTTAAATGCATAAGGCAATGAAGGAAATTGATAGTCCATTGTAATAGTGTATTTGTTGGTTTAATACTAATTGTTTAGATTTAATATAAATAACAATGCCGGGTATAAATAGTTCGAAAAGCAAGATTGGGAATTAACATTATTAATGAAAAATATGTGAATCAGAAGGCGTTAGCTGTTATTGTAAATTTATTGCCCCAGCCTTAAGGCCGGGGCAATAAATCACAAATTGAAGACTTCAGGAATTAAAGCTTTGTAATCTTCTTGAGCAGGCCAGTTTTAGAACTCAGCTCCTATCTTAATATTTATTTGTCGTGGAGTGAGATAATTGGGGACACCATACATATTGTTGTTTACATCCCGGACCCAGGTATAGGAAACAGTATTATTGACCTGTAAAAGGTTAAGAATCTCAGCCGTTACCCACAAAGATTTAAATCCACCGAAAAATCCTTTTTTAGGATGCATGGCTTCGCCTCCTATAAATTGCTTCGACAAACCAATGTCGATCCTGCGATACGGTGGTAACCGGTAAGTATGTGTATATAAAGGTGTATTAGGCGCTCCGGTCGGCAATCCGCTTCCAAAATAAAGTCCGATATTCATTTTAAAGGTTGGATTCATTGGCAGGTAATCCTGGAAAAACAAACCAAAAGTGACACGCTGATCGGTTGGGCGTGGAATATAACCGGGATAGATTACCGTTGAATCTACAGCAACCGCATCTTCAGTGTAGCCAATATGTATAACCTCGCTCGATTTATTGTAATATTCTGTATACTTGTCGTTATACAGGTCTTCCTGTGTTTTCATCAGCGAAAGGCTCGCCCACGATTCCACCCCTTTTACAAATTCACCGTTTATTTTCATATCGAGGCCATAGGCATAGCCCTTCGATCCGTTAATTCCCAGGTATTGTATGCGAACATTATCAACCTGGTAGGGAACTAGATCAGTGAGATGTTTATAATACACTTCGGTTACGAATTTAAATGGTCGACCCCAGGAATGAAAATTCAGATCGCTACCAGCAACAAACTGAATTGATTTCTGCGCCTTGAGATTGGGATTAATATCACCTTCCAGGTTGCGGAGTTCGCGGTAAAAGGGCGGCTGGTAATAATACCCGGCCGAAAACCTCAGCATAACATCTTTTTCCCAGTGTGGCTTATACGAAACACTTGCACGCGGACTAAAAATGAATTGATTATTATAATCCCAGTAATTGAACCGGACACCAGCAGTGAATGCCAGCGCAGTCGAATCGCCATCCAGTGTCCAGGTATTTTGTGCAAAGGCAGTGTACCGGTTGGAGATGATGCTGTTAGAATTTTGAAGGTGATAATTCAGATTAAAATCGGTAAGGTTACCTGGCTGGCCGGGAATGCCGGCGTGGTATGGAATTGAAAAAGCCGCTGAGTCTATCCGCTGCCACTCGTTCATCCGATCGTCTATAATTTCATGCTGGTATTTAATGCCCCATTGTGCGTAATTCTTTCCTTTTATATAACTGTAACGATTCTCAGCATTTAACACGGTCATATCCAACTGGTTGCGGGCATGGTTAAAATATCCGCCCACACCTTTGGTTTCCACCACTTCAATTGAATCAGTGGTGCTGGGTTGGTTGTCGAGCAAAGCAATATAATATTCAGCCAGCACATCGAACGATTCCGTTTCCCTGGAATTGTAGGCAGTAGTAATCCATTTTATCTGAAGGTTTTTGTTTGGCTTCTGTGTAAGTGTAATGGCACCCATACGACTATCGAATTTATCAACTTCCTGGCCTTCGAAATACATGGTAAGGCGTAAGGGTGTGAAATAGGTGCCAAACTTGGTTTCGCGCGATTCGGGAATCATCGTATAATTGTTTGATGACACATATCCTAATACTGCGAGTTCGAGTTTATCCGAGAGTGTATAGGTAAGCAGCGATTGGAAATCAAAACAAACAGGACGGTAACTTCCTTTTGTTTCCATGGCATTCAGCAGGTACTGGTTGGTTTTGTACCTGGCCCCGGCGAGGTAGGTAAACTTTTTATCTTTACTGACTCCTTCGATATGTGCTGTTGCACCAAGCAGGCTGGCAGTAGCCGATGCGGCAAATTTTGAAGGGTGTTTGTATTTTATATCAAGTACACTCGATAATTTATCACCATACTTTGCATCAAAGCCTCCGGCCGAAAACAAAACAGAAGAAACAAGGTCGCTGTTCAGGAAACTTAAGCCTTCCTGCTGGCCGGTGCGTACAAGGAAAGGACGGTAAATTTCGATATCATTTACATAAACAAGATTTTCATCATAGTTTCCGCCACGCACGGAATATTGTGAGCTGAGTTCATTGTTCGAAACTACGCCAGGCATAGTTTTCAGAAGCGATTCAATTCCTCCCGATGCTGTAGGCAGGGCATTTACCGTACGGGCATCTATCCTGATGAGATTTGTATTGCGGATTTGCTTGTCTTCAATAACGATACTACTTAATTCAGTAGCTATTGAAGTAATTGTGCGGTTAACCCTCAGCTTTTCACCGGCTGCAACTTTAACATATGCAGTATCGGTTTTATAACCGATAAAAGAATAAATTACCTTGACTTGTTTTGAAGCAGGAACCTGCAGGCTGTAACTGCCGTCTGCCGATGTAGATGTGCCGCCCGGTTCGCCCGAAATACTGACATTGACCATTTCTACATACAGTCCGTTCTCGTCAGTAACTTTCCCTGTGATCATCCCGGCTTTTTGAGCATAAACGATGTTGCTTACTATCAGAATACTAATAATAAGTAACGCTTTTAAACTAAAATCTCGCTGAACGTAAAAAGGCTTCAAAATCGGGCAGGTTTGTTGAAAAGGCTGATATAACGTGTAGCTGTCGGAATAATTAACGACTTTACTGCGAAAGTAGTATAAATCGGGGAAAGATGTTTGATATAGGATGTTGAATGTGTGATGTCGTATTTTTAATGTTCGAAATATACTTTACTCATACTTCCAATTTTCAACATACTATATTCTGTAAACCTTTATGATGCCGACAGCTTTTTTCTGGTAATTCTACTCAATATTTCTTCTTGAAATCACCGCGTTTCCAGGCTTTAATGAATTTGGCCCATGCGATAGGATTAAGCAGGTTATTAGGCATGGTTTGCCCGTTGTAATAGAGCCTGTCGGCTGAAGCGCTCATTTGGTTGCGGTAGCTTTGTCCGGGTGTAAAACCGTATTTTTCGGGATCATAATTTCGGCCGTATATTTCGCGCATTTCCATGTATGCCAGGTTACGTTTGGCAATCTCAATATCGTCGTCAGGAATTTTGAGTGTTAAAAATGCATGCCTGAACTGCTCCTTGCTTGGCCATGGATAAATAACGGTTTCGGTAAGCATGATAGTATCCGACGACATTACTTCTATAAGTGAATACCGATTATCGGAAAGTGTATCCGGGATTCGGAATAAGCCGGTTTTATAACCAACCGCTGAAAACGAAATCAGGTCATTCTTATGTACCACGATAGAGAAAAATCCAAAATAGTCGGATGTGGTACCTCGGCCGGTTTTTGTTACAGCAATATTGGCAAAAGGAACCGGGCGCAAACTGTCGGCAGTAACCACTACACCAGAGAATTGAACAAGGTCATTGATCCGCTGAGCTCTTACCCTGACAGCGGAAAGCGAAAGAAAAACAAATACAATTACAGGTAAAAATGCTTTCATCAGATGCAAAGATATTTCTTTTACATTGCCAAAGAAAATATCATAAGGCTTGTTTTCAAAAATAATGTTAAAGCTTTCCGGGCTGCAACAAAAAAAGCTGTCACCCTAAAGGGAAACAGCTCTGGAATTATTCATTACAATTGTCTACTTGTTAACGAGGAAGCCTTTTTCACGGGCTTCTTTCATGCATGCACTGATGCCTTTTTTGTTGATAGTACGAAGTGCTGATGTCGAAACCTTCAATGTGATCCATTTGTCTTCTTCAGGAATAAAGAAGCGTTTGGTTTGAAGATTAGGGTAAAACCTGCGTTTGGTTTTAATATTTGAGTGGGAAACAGTGTTCCCTACAATCATTTTCTTTCCGGTTAATTCACAAACTCTCGACATAATATTATGCTTTTCAAAATGGAGTGCAAAGGTCTGTATAAATTTGTAAAAATCAAAACAATCTGAAAAAAAACTTTGATTATGTTTAATTCGCTTTGCTTTATGGTTTTAAATAATAGATATTCAGTTGATTATGACAAATTGTATTTTGATCTGTACAGAAATTTATAGCCAGATTCCGTATTAAAACCAGGAGTTATTTTGCTAATCTGCCGCGCAGCATATTTAATGCTGCCATTGAAGCTTTCCGTATGTTCCTTCCGCGATGGTCGCCCAGAAGGAATTTTCTGGTAACAGTTTCAGTTGGAGTTGCAACCGCAATCCAGGTAGTGCCGACAGGCTTATCTTCTGTGCCTCCTCCCGGACCTGCAATTCCTGAAACAGCAATTGAATAGTCGGTTGCAAAACGCATACGGATGCCTTCAGCCATGGCAATTACGGTTAGTTCGCTTATAGCGCCATGCTCAACAAGTACCTGCTGAGGAACTCCCAGAAAGTGTTCTTTAATTTCGTTTGAATAAGCTACAATAGATCCTTTGAAATAGTCGGAACTTCCGGCAATACTTGTAATCAGTTGAGCGATATTTCCACCGGTACAACTCTCTGCTGTTGAAAGAGTCATTCCTTTGGTACGCAACAATTGACCAACCACGGATTCCATGGTATCGTTATCAAAGCCAAAAATAAAATTACCGGCATATGGATAAAGTTCTTTTTCTGCTTTAGTAACAGCTTCCTGCAATTGGTTCCGGTCGGAACCGTAGGCAGTAAGGCGCAACCGTACCATTCCCGGCTGTGGGAGGTAAGCAAGTTTGATAAATTCAGGAAGTGAATCTTCCCATGGCTCGATAATAGAAGCCAGGTGTGATTCGCCTACTCCTTCGGTTAAAATAGTGCGGTGAATGATTACACGGTTAAGTTTGTTAAGAAGCTGCGGTATTATTTCCTGCTCCATAATGGCTTTCATCTCAAAAGGCACTCCCGGCATTGAAACATAAATGCATCCGTTCAATTCGAACCACATACAAGGCGCTGTTCCATTCGGATTTGTAATAACCTTACAATTCGCAGGTACCATGGCTTGCAACCGGTTTAATTCAGTAACGGCAACTCCGCGTGATGAAAATAGTTTTTCGACATTGGCATACGCAGTTTCGCTGTAAACCAGTGAAGTGTCAAAATATTTACAAAGAGTCTGCTTCGTGATATCATCTTTTGTAGGTCCGAGACCGCCTGTTATCAGAATAAGTTGCGCCCGCTCCGAAGCTTCCTTTAGTGTGGTGAGAATGTGTTGCTGGTCGTCGGAGATACTTGTAATCTGATGCACTTTGATCCCGATCACATTGAGTTGTTCGGCCATCCAGGCTGAATTGGTGTCGATAACCTGCCCTATTAAAAGTTCGTCACCTATGGTAATTATTTCTGCAATCATATATTGATAGGATGAGTTATTCTATTTTATTCTGGAAGTAAAATGCTATTGATGGCTTGAAGACAGAGGCCGGAAGAAGGTGGTTGCGGTAGAAATTAGTATTGAAGATCATGCTGATTTGAATTAATCCGAAAACTTTGATTGACTAAAACTATTTGTACTCAACAGAGAGATTTTTGTGGAGAACACGAAGACTTCCTGCTCCCGATCTTTGAGGCCAGTCGTGTACAAGAAATCAGAGCCTCTAAAATGACGAGCCAAATCCCATATCCATTGGCCGAATGCACATTACCGGGATTTCCGACAGCCGAATAACTTCCTGCCATTGTGCTCCAACAAAATATTCAACAAGGGCAATTTCCTGTTGGGTTAAAATAATGATCAGATCAATATCTCCTTGCTTTTCAGCGTATTTAAGTATAGCCGGAACTATTGCTTTTTCGTCGTCTTTAAGTTCAATGGCTTCGAATGTACAATCTATACCAGCTGATGCAACAAAATTTGTCACCTGCTCGCCTTGCTGGTAGAGCCTGCCCGCTTCAGCTTTTTCGTTTTTAGTTAAAAAAGCAGATACAACTTTTATTCCGGCACCAAAATAGCCTGCTATTTCTATGCCCATTGTTACTTTCTGCCGGGATTCCGTTGTAAGATCGAGAGGAAGAAGGATATTCCTGCAACCGGAGTAAACACGATCAGAATTCACTGTTATTACAGGGCACTTTGCTGATTTAACAACTTTTACAGTATTATTGCCAACCCGGTTTGCCTGTTCCCCTTCCATATCTGCACCACGGGTTCCCATCACGATAAACTGCGCTTTAATTTCTTTTGCTACATCTAAAATTTTTGAATATATCTTCCCTTTTTCAATCCTGTAATTAATTGTCAATCCTGACGAAAGCGATGCCTTAGCTGCAATTTCTGATAGACGTGTATCAATACTGACAAGAATTTCATTTTTTTGATCATCGCTGAAAATGCTCGAAAATATTCTGGATGATTCTTGCACATAGAGTAAAGTTATCTCTGCAAGGAGTGTATGTGCCAGCTTGAACGATTGTTCGATCGCCAAAAGAGATTGCTTCTCAAAATCTACAGGAATAAGGATTTTATTCATTGGTGCGTTGATTTGTTTACTTTTGTGCACAAAAATACCGTTTTACTTTTTCATACCCTAATAATGACAAAAATTGCTGAATCCGAGCTTATTTTAAATCCTGACGGAAGTGTTTATCACCTGCACCTGAAACCGGAAAACCTTGCTGAAACCGTTATCGTTGTTGGCGATCCGGGTCGTGTTAAGGAGATTTCGAAGTATTTCGACAAGATTGAATTTTCAGTTCAAAACAGGGAACTTTTTACACATACAGGTACTCTTGGTTCGAAAAGGCTTACCGTATTGTCAACAGGAATGGGAACTGATAACCTTGACATTGTTATAAATGAACTGGATGCTGTTGTAAATATAGACCTCGAAACACGCACACCAAAACAAGCGCATACAAAGCTTAACATTATCAGGCTGGGAACAGCCGGCGCTTTACAAGCCGATATAAAGCCTGGTGATTTTGTTGCTTCATCTTTTGGGATGGGAATGGATGGACTGTTATACTTTTACGACAAAGGCAAAAGTGTGATGAATGCCGGGCTGGCTGAAGCTTTTGTTAATCACGTAAGCTGGAACGAAAATCTACCGGGAATTTATGCCGTCCCCTGTTCGGATACACTCATGGATAAATTAGGTAAAGACCTGGTACATGGAATTACCTTAACAGCGCCTGGGTTTTACGGACCGCAAGGCAGGGAATTAAGATTGAAACTGGCATTCCCGGATTTGAACCGACTGATAGAAAGTTTTGATTACGAGGGGAAACGGATATCCAACTTTGAAATGGAGACATCCGCCCTGTATGGATTGGGTAAAATGCTGGGACATGATACACTTACCATATGCACCATTGTAGCAAACCGCGTAAATCAAACTTATGCCACGGATTACCACGCCGATATCGAACGGCTAATTAAATTGGTGCTGAACCGATTGACACATTAAGTTTAAGCTTCAGGAACCAAATCTCAAAATCAAAAAATCAAGCATTCTTTAGGAAAGACTAAATGATTATTGGATTTTGAAATTTCAGACTTAATAAATATACCTTTTATTATTCTGAATAGCACCCCTTATAGCGGCTTTTAATGGCTGCGAACAACGTATCACCATTTCAATATCATCAGGGAACGGAATGGGAGAAGTTTTGGTTCTTGCAAGCTGATCTGAATTGAGGGCTTGTATATCACCAAGGGCTCGCGAAGAAACATTCCTGAAGCTGGATTCGGCAAAAATCGGATCCTTTTTAAGTACCTTATCAGGATTTGCCTGTACTACCTGCACATCACCATCGATGCGACAAGCTTTTAACTGAACTGATTCAACGAGGGCGCATTGAAGGGTTTTATATTTTTTAACTTTAATGTCGTTGCCAAGAGTATCTCTTATTACGTTGCCTTTTTTGTCGAGAACATAGGTAAAGCCATCTTCAATGTCACGTTTGATAACTGTATCTTTTTGTGTAGTTTGGTCCGGGCTTACGGCAACATTTTTAATCTTTACATCTACAAAAAAATCATATTTTGTATTCTCGTTAAGGTTCTGAGTATAGTATTCAACCCATTCGGAATTTAGCGCCGGCAGATCGAGTGCCAGTAAATCCTGTTCGAACTCTTTCGGGAATTTTATCATGGATATGTTCTGAATAGAAACAAATACGCGGCTCATTCCCATGTTTTTAGCATCAAGTATTTTGTTGTCGATTCCATCGTAATCACCGATATATTGTTTGGCCCTTATAAATTCGCCGTAAGCCTGCCTGTACGATTCTTTTAATCCGCTCTTCATCAACTCATTGCCATGCGCATAATAGAAATCTGCTGCCTTGCGTTTTGCAGCTACCATATCTGTCATATAGTCAACATAAGGAAAATCGATAGATTGCCCGTTCTTGTTGAGAGGAGTTACCGATTTTACAAGAGCTTGCCTGTCGCTTAATGATTTATAAACCAGGTAAATATTATCCCAGTTGTTAGGTTTTCCTTCCATTTTCAAAAACCGGATTTTTTCATTATCCTGATCATTGGCTACCTGGTAGGATCTTTCAAGAATTTCAATCTGCTTAACATCACTTTGATCTTTTCGCAATTGTTTCACGGCTTTTGCTATAGCAGCGTCGTAGTTGCCTTTCTGTAGTTGTTTTTTTGAAGAACTGCAGCCGGACAAAATAATAGTTAGAATAAATACGAAGGGAAAAATTCTTCTCATTAGATTTGATTTTAGATGTGAACAAAGGTAGGAAAAATGCTTAATTCTTATATTCTTATAAAATGTAGTGATACTATAGTTTACACTAGTGCATAATGTTATCCGGAGCGCTGAAATGCGTATGCTGTTTGTTTTACTTCCGTACGCATTGGATTCATTTATAATTATACAAAGGTTTATTCCCATTGAATGACAATGTAACTCAATAACTGTTCCAGAATGAAATTTTTATGGACTTAAACTGCAATAAGTTGATGCGTATTAGTACTTTTACGCCATGGATTTAGATCATTAACTGCTCTGGATTTAATGAGCTGATAATTAGAACTATATTCCTGGAGGAATTTTCAAGGCAGGAGGATCCTGCATAAAAACAAGTCATGAAAAAAAAATACTTTTTCAGAAGTCTCGTGATCTTAATTTGCTTTGTTTGCAGTTTCACTACTTTGCAGGCTCAAAATGTTAATCATTGGGAAATGGTTGTTGCCTCAAGCGATATCTGGCATTATTTTCCCGGAAACTCTGAACCTCCGGCCACCTGGGCGAATACAGACTTTGACGATGCATCGTGGTTATCAGGAAAAGGTGGCGTTGGCTATGGCGATGGTGACGACAGTACAGTCATAAGTCCTGTAATTTCTGTTTACCTGCGAACCACATTTAATATTATTGATATTTCAAAAGTATCATGGGCTATTCTGCATATGGATTACGATGATGGTTTTGTGGCCTACCTGAATGGACATGAAATCGCCCGGTCAAACATTGGAACTGCCGGCATCAGGCCGTCGTATAATACACCTGCAATTAATAATCATGAAGCAATGATGTATTCAGGCGGAATGCCTGAACGTTATATAATTCAAAAAGATACAATTAAAAAATATCTTAATGAAGGCTCAAATGTATTGTCAATACAGGCTCATAATATTACATCCACATCTTCCGATTTATCGTCGAACGCATTTTTCTCAGTTGGAATCCTGGATGCAAGTACTACCTACCGGCAGGTTCCGGTTTGGTTTGATGGACCCGTAAATGTAAAAACAAATTTGCCACTATTGATTATTGATACCAAAGGGCAATCAATTCCTAATGAGCCTAAAATTACCGGGTATCTGAAAGTAATTAATAATGGTCCCGGACAGTTAAACGGACTTTTAGATGATGCTACTGATTATGAAGGTACTATAGGGATTGAACTACGCGGACAGTCATCACAATCTTTCCCGAAACTAAGCTATGGCATTGCACTCTGGAACAGCGCAAGTGCCGACACAAATGTAAGTTTGCTGGGAATGCCAGCCGAAGCAGATTGGGTACTTGCTGCAAATTATTCCGACAAAAGCATGATGCGCAATGCCCTGACTTATCAACTGGGGCGAAAAATGGGCGGTTGGCAACCCCGGTTTGAATATTGCGAGGTTTACCTGAATGGAAACTATGTAGGCGTTTACATGCTTTTGGAAAAAATTAAACGTGGTGCCGACAGGGTTGATATCAATAAATTGAAACCAGACGAAATTTCAGGTGATAATTTAACTGGGGGGTATATTGTAAAGGTGGATAAAATACAGGATTTAACTGCAAATGAGTATTTTTATTCTCATCCTTCAGTTTCTTATCCTGCCACTTTCGATTATGCTTTTACTTATGTAACTCCTAAATTTGATGAAATTGTTATACAGCAAAAATCGTATATTCAGAATTATATTGTAACGCTTCAGAATACCCTTAACGGGAGTTCGTTTAAAGACCCTGTGAACGGTTTCAGAAAATACATGGACCAGAATTCATTCGTTGATATTCAGATCATGAATGAGTTGACAAATAATGTTGATGGTTATCGGTTCAGTACATTTTTTTATAAGGCAAAAGATTCAGACGGGGGCAAATTGTTCGCCGGGCCTTTATGGGATTTTGACCTTTGTTACGGAAATGTGGATTACGATCCTTATAACCTGGCGACAGACAGATGGCTCTATACACGGTATGGTACAAATGGTAACTGGTCGATGCACTGGTGGTACCGTTTAATGGAAGATCCTGATTATAACCATGCTTTTGCTGCCCGATGGAAAACATTACGCGCCGGTCCTTTCAGTACGGATTCGATAATGGCTGATCTGGATCAAAACATCAAAACCATGGGTGAGGGAATTGCCAGGAACTTCGTAAAATGGCCTATTCTGGGGCAATATGTCTGGCCTAACTACTTTGTAGGAAGTACCTATAATGAAGAAGTTGATTATTTGAAGACTTGGATAATAAAACGATTAGTCTGGATGGATGGCAATGTATCGCTTTCGAGCGGAGCATTAATTTCAGGTTACCAGGCATACAATATTTCAGTTTTCCCTAACCCTGTGATAGATCAATTGAATGTAACGCTTACTACAAAGGATATACAAAGGATCGATTGTGAAATTATCGATGTAATGGGGAAAATGGTTTTTGTTTCGGAATATTCACCAGTATCGATTGGAGACCAGGTTATTCAATTCAATATTCCTGATGTTGCTCCAGGCTACTATATTCTGAGAATAAAACAGAAACAGCAAGTGATAGGCATTCAGAAGCTGGTTATTCAGAAATAACCGGATTGTTAATTAGATTTAAAGTTTTGGAATTCACACATTTATTAATCCTCCTGACCATTCAGGTTTTATGAATCTGGAGAACCTTTAGCAATATTGGTTTGCATTCTGCAGATGGTTATCGAAGATTATGTTGAATTGAATAAAAAAACCTGAAGGAGATTTCCCTTCAGGTTTTTTATTTTTCATATTAAATATGGCTATTTTAACCGGATAAAAAAGGAATTAATTTCTTTTATAGTAAATGTCGTAAGCGATCCAGTCGACAATATATGCAGCAAAGTATACATTATGAAGGGATTCAAACAAGGTTTTTATGTTGGCAACTGATGAACCAATTAAAGCCGAAACAGTAGTTGTGGTGCCATCTTCAAACGTTATCTGGATATCGCGCTTCCTGCAAACCGAAGCTTCCGGATCAGAAGCCTGGTCGACAATAGAAACCTTAGCATTTGGCTGTAGAACGCCTGCAAGGTAAATTTCAGGTTTGGTGTTGCCTGATTTCCTTACCATTTTAACATCGCCTATGGTAAGCGAATATTGATTTTCGTGTCCAAAACGAGCTGTGTCATTTCGTATGGTCAGCAAATTTTCCTCATATAAAACTTTGTCGCCATCAAGGATGGTGAAACTTGAAACACTCGTATCACCAGAATCGTATTTGTATTTTGCCGTATAGCTTCCGCTGAATGAATACTGAGCCGAATAATGGATTCCCTTTGAAGGCCCGATAAAGGAGTTTATGGTCAGGTTGCCGGCAACTACATTGTCGACGCTTATTTCAGAAGCCAAAGCATAGTCGAAATCATGATAATTGTTATAGTTATTATGATAATCAGAAACGGCTATCGCAAAATTGTTGGTCAGCAAAGAGTCGGATAGGGAAAAGTGCCGCAGCGATTTTGGGTTTGTAATTTTTTCAAGCGGCAGGCGTACAATCATTTTGCTGTCATCTGCTGTTCTGTTGAAAAAACTGATTAAAGGCATGCCCCATTTGTCTAATTTTACAGAAGGTTTAAAATCATATATGCCCTTGATTTTATCAAGAGTAATGTAAACTTTATACGCCGAGTCATTAGTGCTGCCGGAACTTTTAAGTGTACCATCGTTAAGGGTTAAAATGCTGTAAGCCTTGGATGAAGTAATAGCTCCCATTGCCTGGTTCAGATTTGCAGAACTCTCAGTAACCGATTGCTTCAATGAGTTAGTATGGATATTGCTTTCATTTTTGGCGCAGCCCCAAAACAATGTGCTGATGAGTGCAGTGGCGAGAATAATTCTACCTGGTGTTTTCATGATTTTCGTTTTATTGTTTAGTCCGTTTAGTTTCCTGTTTCAGATGCGCAAATTTATAACGCAATAAAAGTATAGAAAAGTATTTTCAGCCAAAGACTTTAATAATTAAGTAGAAAGTCATTTTTTATCGCCTGAACTTTTTTAATTATGAAGAATTCTGATTCCCTGGCTGAGTTTTCCTATTTCTTCAATAGTTTAATATTTTGAGATATGACTTTATCATAGGCTTTCAGGTAATAGAATCCAGCTGCCAGGCTTGAAAAATCATGCTGTTCAATGCGGGTTCCAGTCCAGATTATTTTTCCGCTAGCGTTAAGCAATTCATAATTTTCATTCCCGGTTGCATTTACCAGGTTTATTTTAGATTCAAAAGGGTTAGGATACACCCGTATAGCTGAGAATTTTCCGGTTTCATTGACTGAAGTTGTTGTATATAGTTCAATAAAGTCACCTGGAGTTAAGTCCCGGCCAGTAAAAGCGTCATAATCAACCGGGTATTTGTAAATCCTGAACACTGAATTCATAGTTTCCTCAGCTCTTGCAGGATCATCGGCCGGCAGGTTCCCCTGCGTTATAACACCCGTTTTTTCCACCGGGCAAATATATTCCCAAACAATTTCTTTGTCTGAAGTTACTTCCAGGAATCTTCCGATAGTGCCCGAGCAAATCAGCGTATTCCCATTTGGTAAACGATATGCACCTGAGATATTTTCGGAATACAATGGATTAGTGGCATCTCCCTGGTAGGTCCATGTGAAATTTGCTGGTAAAAACGCGGAACCGGAGACAATAGAATAACTGCCGTCAACATTAAGTGCGGGAGTGAATTCATCCACTGTAGAGTAATTACCACGACCTAAACCGTTATTGAAACAAGTTAAATTCCCGGCGCCTGGATTTCCCGGTCGCACCCATTCCACATCATGCTGCTCGAAATACCTCTGGTTACTTATGTTTCCTGCTCCATAACATGCCGGGTTGCCCCAGCGGTACAAGAGATCTCCTCCTTTTCCTCTAACGCCGCCGGAATGTTCTTTTGCCTCTGCTGTAGTGGTACTGTGATCGATGATCCATACCTCGCTGTTTCCTCTTACACTCAAAGCTATCTGGTCAAGGGCAGGATTGTAATCGATGGAATTCATGTGGTTCCAGAATGCAGGCAGGTTTCTCTGGTCGCCATCGCAATCGATTAATTCGGGATGCGATTTCGGGGTGCCGTAGTTTAGTTTGGAAGCGTCAAAGTCCTGGATTAAATGGTCCCATGTATGCCATTCCCATACCACGTTTCCTCCAACAGGTTTTGTAGGTTGAATTTCAACAACATAATCAGGAACCATCATCCCTTTCTGCGCTATCTCCGGCTGAAATTTTGCCGGGTTAAAACCTGCTGCCAGGCATTCGGCGTAGGTTTTTTTCTCAATTACCAGCATCAGGATGTTCCCGTTCGGTAAAAGCCTGATGTCGTGGTGTTGCATATACGTTTCCGAAGAAAAATCGAGCTGCCATACCAGGTTATCATCCCAATCATATTCTTCAACACGGCCGCCTTCGCCACCGCCGCTGCTGAGTTTTCCCAGTGTCATACAGGTGCGCAGGAGATGACCGTTTTCAAGAAGATAAACCGATTGGCCTGGCGGATACTGACTGGCTTTCCATTCGTGCACAACACGGCCTTCGTTATTTATCAGGTACGTCATGGTATTTTGTTTTGGGGCAAACAAAGTGTAGCCATTAAATACTTTTGCTGCATTGTTTACAAACAGCCCGACCGTTCTGTCCTGAGAATAAATTGATTGGCTTAACAAGACTAATAGTATCAGGCTGATGCGGAATTTTATTTTTGCTGTCATGGTTGAGTTCCTCCTATTTTATATAAATCATTTTCTTACTGATTTGCTGGTCATTTGCTTTTAGCACATAGAAGTAAATGCCGTTTGTTACTGTTGATCCGCTTTGATTTGTTCCATCCCATTCCAATGAATACGTTCCGGCAGAGTAATTGCAGTCGGTAACTGGCTTTACATAATTGCCCGAAAAGTCATATACTGCAATGTTTATCCTTTTCGGTTCTGAAATTTCAAATTCTATAATTGTGGTGTTCGAAAATGGATTCGGGTAATTCCTGGTTTGAATTTCAGCCGATTTTGGATATTCGACAGTTTTTGTAATAGTTAAATCGGCAGGCGTATAATAGGTTGGAGTAGATCCTGTCATGGTTTTACCTGGCGTCAGATCCTTCCCTGCGAGTGCCGGATGATCGCCCGTATAGCGGTATGCCCTGAAAACTCCATTGTAGGTTGGGTAATTATCGGTTTTTATTTTTTTGATTCCATCGCGGGTCATAGGATTAATGTATTCCCACACAATGGATGTATCGCCGGGGGCAACTTCGAAAAAATGGCCGTCGTTCATAGAGCAAACAAGTGTATTGCCATTCGGCAGACGCTGAGCGCTTGAACCAATGGTACTATAAAAAGAGGTATTGTTTTTGCTCGAAAACGTCCATACGATCTGTTTTGAAACGTTTTTCTTCTCTTTCATCAGGTTCGAATTTGGGGAATTCACTACCGTGTATCCTGCATCCGGCGGATTTACAAAACTGCTGGTAATTATACCAGAGGAGTTTTTATACGGATTTATCTCAATGATGTAGGATTGTGGTGTTAGTTCAAAAAGATTTTCAGCATTGTTGAAAACCAGGAAGTTTCCTTCGCCGGGCAAACCTGGTTTTATCCATTGTATATCATGGGAGCCTCCAAGCTGCTTATGCCCGGAAGTGGCCTTTTCCCAGTTATCGAGCACCGAAGGCGGATCGCCTTTATCGTATTTGGCAGGATCACCAAACCTGTACTTGAAATCACCGGCTGAAGTGGCCGCCAGGGCGATGCTGGCATCAGCGTCGTTCGCGATAAAC
>CAIWMA010000443.1 GCA_903913645.1 uncultured Bacteroidales bacterium
AACTTGTTTTGCCTGGTTTCCCAACGGATCCTGGTCAAGAGCGATTATTTCATCATTGGTTAACAGGTTAAGTGTAAACTCATCCAAACGCTGAAGGTCACAGCCAATAAGCAAAGGGGCCGAAAGAAGGCACCATAACGAAATGTGAGTATATTGCTCATCCGGCGTAAGCCGTGTTGGGTGCAGACTTGGTCCCCAGCCAACCCATCCTACAACCAGCATGTCAGGATCGTTCCAGTTTCCAGGTTTGGCAAACGGCTGGTTTTTAACCTGTCCGAACCCGATTTCGCGCAGGCTCTCCCAGGTATCGGTAATATCACCGGTGGTCCGCCAGAGGTTCCCTCCAACTTCGTCGCCCCATTTCCACACATCGCCCATTCCATACTGGCAAAGGCTAAAAACGATATCACGATCAGTTTTGATGAGCGCATTGCGCATCACAAAATAAGGCTTCTTATAATCGTCAAGGATTGGATCCTTTACTATGTTTCCATACGAACACCAGTCGTATTTCAGGTAATCAATTCCCCACGAAGCATACGACCTGGCATCCTGCTCTTCGTGCTGGTAGCTTGCTGTATAACCGCCGCAGGTGAGCGGACCAGGAGAGCTGTAAATTCCGAATTTCAATCCAAGAGCATGAATGCTGTCGCCCAGCCGCTTCATATCAGGGAATTTTTCGTTGGTTATAATGTTTCCTTTCGGATCGCGCTTAGGATTCAGATCACCGCGTATTTCCCATCCATCATCAATATTCACATAGGTCCAGCCATGGTTCATAAGACCTTTATCCCGATAAATGTGAGCACTGGCAACCACTTTCTGTGCATCAACAGCTAAGCCCCAGCAGTTCCAGCTGTTCCATCCCATAGGAGGCGTTAAACAGATACGATCGCCAATGGAAATAGTTAGTTCACGCGATGCAACACCTTTCGTATTCTTTGCTTTTATTGTAACTTTATATTCACCCTTCAAATCAACTTTCCCGGTAATAATTCCGGTGTTTTTATCCAGATTAAGACCTTTCGGCAAATTCACAGCTTCAAAGGTCATAGGTCGGTCGCCGGAAGCAGGAATAGCAAATAAAAATGGTTTACTCGGCCGGGCGGCAGTAACTGATGCTCCGTTTATGCGCGGTGAAGCCAGCGATACAGGGGTTGTTATATAAGGAGTTTCATCGGTAACGGTAACAGTGGAACCCGCTTTTAGAAAATCAAAACGATACGTGATGAGTGCCGACTGATCAGGCTTTTTAATCTCCAGATCGAACGTCTTGCTTTGCTGAGGTTTTAATTCAATATTTTTCGTTTCGTTTTTATACAGAACTTCTCCCGTAATCTTATTTATTGCATTGATTGAAAAGACTCCTTCTATCGTATATCCCGATGAAGTATTTCGCAGATCTATTGTCTTTTTAAGGTTATTATCTTCAAATTTATATGGGACCTTATTATTCTCAATGGCCAGATAATCTGAAATATTTATCATAGTAATTGCCTGGTCACCGGTATACATACCGCCTCCTCCGTTCCAGTCGAATACACGCACGGCAATTACATTTTCCTGGTCCCATTTTATCCTCGGATCGTTGGCTGAAAGAGAATATGTTCTTCCTGCATCCCAGAAACTCTGAGTTCCTGATTTGAACATCGTATCTGGAACCGTTCGTGCAGCAACATTTTCCCCGTTAATACCAATGAGCGATCCGTTAAGGTAAGTCTGATCAAAATCATCGATTTTGCCAAGGTAAATCCTCAGGCTATCCTGAAGGAAAGCGGATTGTTTCAGTTTTGAAGGAATAATAATTTTTACGCGATACCAGGCATATCCGTCATACTTTTCGTAACCCGACGCTTCCCATGTTCTGTCGGTTTGAATGGTTTTCCATCCCGAATCGTCGAATCCAGGCTGAAGGTAATCTAAATTATCCCCCTGAATAAACCTCCACTTTTGATCCAGATTTAAACTTCCCTCTTTCTGAGTTTGTGCATTCAACGATAATGTTAAACCCAACGCAAGCACGCAAAGTAAATTCTTCATAGAGTTATAAATATATATTAAACAGGGTTAAAGGTAAAGACTAAATGGTATTAAATACAGCCCCGGAATAAAAATTTCCGGGGCTGATTATTTTAGCAATCATTTATTTGGCATCCCAGAAAACACCGCCTTTGGCGAACACATTTAATCCACTATTTGTAGGAGTATTGGGGTTTCTATCCACAGCATCCTGGGGATAATAATACCGGCGAGGCATTGTGGTTGTATTTGCCAGTTCAAGATGTGCTTTTGTAAAATCAAGTTTTGGGTAACCGGTTCGAATCCAGTCAAAACGAGGTTCAGCTGTTGTGAGATATGAAGCAACCCATTTTTCGGTCAAAACTAGTTCCTGTGCAGTTTCTTCTGCCTGTGGGAAGGTTATATGCGAAAGGTAGGTTGCAATTTCAGCCTCAGCTACTCCTTTTTCATTCATATTAACCGTAATAGCAGCTTTCAAAGCTGTTTCGGCAGCAGCATAATTATGCAATAATACATATGCTTCAGCTTTCAGGAAC
>CAIWMA010000444.1 GCA_903913645.1 uncultured Bacteroidales bacterium
GTTACAGTATTTTCGCTTGTATGCTGACCTAAAATATCACTTCTGTCTTCACGCAGGCGGCTGTGGTCAGTGCGCTGTGGCTGACGTACTTCCTTAACCTGATCTGCTTGCTGTACAGGAAGGTTAGCACGTGCAAGGAACCTGATAATATCCTTATTTGCTTCCTGCAGCATAGTTTTAAAAAGCTGGAACGATTCAAGCTTGTAAATAAGTAAAGGATCCTTTTGCTCGTAACTTGCAGACTGAACGCTCTGGCGAAGTTCATCCATTTCACGGAGATGCTCTTTCCAGGCATCGTCAATTACTCCGAGCGTTATCGCCTTTTCAATAGCCAGCGATACTTCCATCCCCTTATCATCGTAGGCACGTTTCAGGTTAGCTGCAACCTGCATTGTTTTTAATCCGTCGGTAATAGGAATGGCAATAAAAATGTAGCGGGGATTATTTTCATAAACGTCCCTGACAACAGGGTAGGCTAATTCGGCGATCCGCTTTGATTTAGTACGGTAGTTCTGGTAAATATGATGGAAAAGATCATCCGTAAGCTTTTCCTTTTTCCCGTCACTGAATTCTGCTTCAGTAAATGGACATTCTGCGGCAAAAGTAGTCAGCAGTTCAAGCCTGAGACCTTCAAAATCGCCGTTATCCTGGAAATCGGTTACATAGTTGTCACAAAGGTCATAAATCATATTGGAAATATCCAGGGCCAAACGTTCGCCATACAAGGCCTGGCGGCGTTTGCTGTAGATTACTTCCCTCTGTGCGTTCATTACGTCATCGTACTCAAGCAAACGTTTACGTATGCCAAAGTTATTTTCTTCCACTTTCTTCTGGGCACGTTCGATGCTCTTGGTGATCATGCGGTGCTGAATCACTTCACCTTCCTTCAATCCAAGACGGTCCATAATTCCTGCAATACTTTCGGAACCGAACATACGCATCAGGTCATCCTCGAGCGAAACAAAAAACTGTGAACTTCCCGGGTCTCCTTGCCGGCCTGCACGTCCGCGCAACTGCCTGTCGACACGGCGCGACTCATGACGCTCAGTACCGATAATGGCCAAACCACCGGCTTCTTTCACTCCCGGACCCAATTTAATGTCGGTACCACGACCGGCCATGTTGGTAGCAATGGTAACCGTACGGGATAATCCGGCTTCGGCGACAATCTGTGCTTCGCGCTGGTGAAGCTTGGCATTGAGAACATTGTGAGGAATACGGTCGCGGGTGAGCATACGGCTAAGCAACTCTGAAATTTCAACTGAAGTTGTACCAACCAGAACAGGCCGGCCTTTTTCGATCAATGCTTTTATTTCGATGATTACAGCATTAAATTTTTCGCGTTTTGTCTTGTAAACAAGGTCTTCATTATCAGCACGAACAACAGGACGATTGGTTGGAATAACAACTACGTCCAGTTTGTAAATATCCCAGAATTCACCGGCTTCTGTTTCAGCAGTTCCGGTCATACCTGCAAGTTTGCGGTACATACGGAAATAATTCTGCAGTGTTACAGTAGCATAGGTTTGCGTTGCGGCTTCAATTTTTACATTTTCCTTGGCTTCAATTGCCTGGTGTAAGCCATCGCTGTAACGGCGTCCTTCGAGGATACGACCGGTTTGCTCATCAACGATCTTTACCTTGTTATCCATTACAACATATTCCACATCGATTTCGAATAAGGCGTATGCTTTCAGCAACTGGTTAACAGTATGGATACGTTCTGATTTTACTGAATAATCGCGGAGAAGTTCGGCTTTTTGTTCGAGTTTATCTTTATCAGTGATTTGCTTGCGTTCCATTTCGGCAATTTCAGCGCCAACATCAGGAAGGATA
>CAIWMA010000445.1 GCA_903913645.1 uncultured Bacteroidales bacterium
ATGGTATTAGTTAAAGCTTCCTCCAGCACCAGGTTTAACGAAAGCACCAAAGGTGCTGGAAGATCCCATTCCTCTGCCAATTCTCCTAAAAAAACTTCTACACGGGCAAGTTCCTCAATTTGATTTGTAACCCGTAATACTTTGCCAGCAGGTTCTTTATTCATTGTAAAAGATTGTCATCATTGTAATGTCATCCGATTGAGTATATCCATCCACATGAATTGCCACCGCCTCTTCTACTTTATTAATCAATTCCCGCGGTGAAACGGCATTATTTTCCCGCACAATTTCCATCAGCTTTTCGTCTCCGAATAATTTATTATCAGCATTTTCAGCTTCAGTTACGCCATCTGTATAAAGGAAGACCTTGTCCCCATGCCTGAGCTGCAAAGTTAATTCTTCGTATTGAAAATCCTCGAACAACGCTACAGGAATAAATTTAGTTTTTTCGATCATAACGGCACTGCCATCTTTCCGGATAATAACCGGCGGATTATGACCAGCGTTACAGTAACTGAGTTCGCCGGTTTCCAGGTTCAGAACACCGAGGAAGAAAGTGACAAACATACTGGACTCGTTGTTTAAAGCCAACGAATTATTTAGCGTGCTTACAATAGCTGCAGGAGAAAACTCCTTGTCGGAGATGGAACGCACCAGCGTTCGGGTAACTGCCATAAACAAGGACGCAGGAACACCTTTGCCGGAAACATCACCAATTGCAAAGCAAAATTTGTTGCCATCGATCACAAAAAAATCATACAGATCACCGCCGACCTCTTTGGCCGATTTAAGTATTGCATACACATCCACCTCCGGAAGATCGGGAAAAGGAGGAAAAATATGAGGAATCATCGACATCTGAATTTCGCGCGCTATGCGTAATTCGCTTTCAATCTTTTCCTTGGCAGCTGTTGTATCCTTAAGTGTAACAATGTATTCAGCCAATTCTTTTTGCATGAACGAAAATGAATTGTACAACTCTTTCATTTCATCCTCTGTTTTAATTTCCGGCAATTGAACATCAAAATTTCCAGCCGCAATCAGTCGTGCCGAATCAGCAAAATGCTTCAAAGGAGCAGTAAGATCATTAATGATTTTAATAGTGAAAAATGAAAGCAGCGATAATCCGACAAGAATCAGCAAAACGAGGATAATGTTGATTTTATACAATGAAGCGAACATTTCATTATCCGGATATATTACCGCCAAAGACCAGTGACTCGACGGCAATCCCTTGTAAATGATCCATAATTTACCAGAATGCCATTTACTATGAAAATCTGCAGCTTCAAAATTACTTTTCCCTTTTATCATCGCTCGCCCGATGAGGCGCATGCCCGGCTGATCATTTTCCTTGGCGATAGTAAAAATACTCTCATTCATGACATAATCCTTGTTAGGGTGCGTTATAATAACGCCGTTGCGGGACAGGAGAAACGCATAACCGGTTTCTAAAATCTTTACCGACGACATTATTTCGGTCAGCCAGGCCAGAGACACATCGATGGTTACAATGCCGGAAAAAATTCTTTTCCCTCCTTTTATTGTATAAAAAGGAACGGAATAGGTAGTCATAAGGATATTACCTCCACCTTCATCGTAATATGGCTCTGACCAGTAAGGAGCATTGGTCATTTTCGGAATCTGGTACCAGTCCATATAAAAGTACTCATAGTTGGCGTGGCCAAGCATGGACGAAGTTATAGAATCGCCTTTCCTGCAAACATATGGAGCAAAGTAAGTGCCTTTGTCTGCAAAATAGTTCGGTTCGAAGGCTATCGTTGATCCGAATATATTTGTGTCGCCTTTCAGAATAGTTTTTAAAAACGGAAAGAGCGAATCTTTGGTCAGAAAAGAAGATTCAAGCATTTTGGCTACAGTCTGCGGAACTTTCTCAGCCGGGGTCAAGACCTGTTCAATCCGGTTCACCGTATTATTAGCCAGGAAAACAGCATTTTCACGGGTAGTTTCTTCTATAGTACTGCGGGTAAAATAATAGTAAATGGAAAAAGTTACCAGAAAAAGTCCGGCGCAGAAGAGTAAAACATTCCGGATGATATGGGCTGAAAGAGTTCGTTTTGCCATAAAATGCTGATTGTGCATTATTTCAATAGTGGTTTATAAAAATCAGTGAAAACATATTTTTGCTGTATATTTTCACTTTCGCCGAGAATTTCGGATGCTTTCATGAAATCTCCTTTTTTGAGTTCTCCGGCGGAAACGCCTTTATTTCCGGGCTTCATGAGATCCAGCACATTATCCAGCATCCACTGCTGGTGCACCCTGTTTGTTGGTTGATGTGCAATCTTCATCCGTTTCAGAACCACATCAATGGCATATTCCCTGTTATTGGCAGCAAATTCCCATCCTTTCAATGTTGCCTGTAGGAATTTCTCCAACTCGGGTTTTTTATTTTCATAGGTTGATTTCAAACAATAGATACCGTCTTCAGGAACATCACAGCCGTAGCTGGCCGCCGGAAATGTGGTGAGTTCATCCTCATTTAACCCGCTGTTAATGATCTGGTCGTATTCATTGTATTTCATAACAGCCATGGCATCTATGCCATCCATCATAAAAAGGTTGACTGTCGATAGAATTGGTATCCATTCAACTTTAATGTTTTGGCCTGCTATCATTGCCTTCGATATTTCGTCGAAGCCACTTTTCCATATCCCGACTTTCTTGCCGTTCAGTTGACTTAGTGTAGCAATACCACTCGATTTTTTTGCAACAAACATAATAGCCGAATGCTGTGATATCTGCCCGATATTTACTACATCCAGACCCTGATTTTTGGCTGCCAGCGCAGTTATCAGGAAAAGCGAAATCACATCGGCTTTACCACTGACAAGCATAGAAGTAGCCTGCTCATTGGCTGAAGGATGAACTATTTCGACTTCAATTCCGGCGTCCTTGTAAAAACCTTTCTCCTGGGCGACGTAATAGCCGGCAAATTGAGCCTGTGGCAACCATTGGGGAGCAAAGACAATTTTTGGCAATTGCGCCTGAATTATGTTTGCGGAAAGTAAAAATACAATCAGCAAAACTGTTTTCGAAAAATCATGTATGCAATTCTTCATCATCATTTTTTTAACCGAATGCTTCGCATTTAAATAAAAATCCACACTTCAAAGATATAAGATATACAAGATAATACAATCTGATTTCTGCATCAACTTTCATTTAAAAAACAGTCACAAACTGCACTGCTGTTTGGTTTCATTTATAATTGCCAGCCATGAGCACTTATTCAAGAATTGAATCAGCTTTAGCCTTTAAATCATCGGAAATTAACCAATTTTCTTTCATAAGCTTCCGAACCGAATCGTTGATGTACAGTTTTTCGGGCACTATATTTTTTATTTCAATCTGGCTGGGAGGCATCCCATTTATGATAGAAACCACCATGTCGCCTGTTAACTGACCCACCTCGAAATAGTTTGCCCCCAGGTTGGCCATGGCACCTTTGTATGAATGGTTGGGCTCATTGGTAAACACTGGTATACGGCTTTTACCCGCAGCTCCAACGTACAACTCCATGGCGGTTTCCACCACGTTGTCGCCGCCAATCCAAAGAGCATCAACCCCTTTTGCACACACTGCCAACGAGGCTTCATAAACCTGGCTGATATTTTCAACACTCTGTTCCACCAGTTCAATGCCCATTTCCTTGCTGATGATACGGGCTTTCTTAACACAAGTTTCGGAACAGGTTTCGTTGGTGCACCATACCACGCCCATTTTTTTGAGCTTTGGATTCATCTGCCTGGCAATCCTGAAGATGCCTTCCACAGGTTGAAAAGTTCCGATGCCAACCAGGTGTGCCGGATGCTGGCTCGCCCCGGCCCCGGTAATTCCCACGCCTGCGGCAACCGGATCGGTGACGCCGAAGAATACCTGCAGCATCTCTCCTTCCTTGTTGGCATTAGCCATTACCTGCAGTCCCGGAGTGCTGATGGTTACTACCATGTCGAACTTTTCGCTCAGAATGTTCTGTGCAATGGTATTTGCTGTGGGCATGTCGCCTTCGGCACAATAACTCCGTATTTCGAGGTGGCCTTCCCGGAATGCATCGGAAGACTTGAGCTTTTTCAGTAAACCATCCTCGAGATTTACCTGGATCTGGTTTGAATTGAAGCGAAAAACTGCTATCCGTGTAATTTTATCTTTTCCACCTGAGGATTTCCGGTTGTGTAAATCGGAAAGCAGCAGAATAGCGCTTACGGCAGCAAGAAACAAGAGTGGCCTGATAAATTGTTTTATGATCATTTGTATTTCATTTACACATATTCTAACTCCAGTAATTCGGCTACCCTGTTATCAATCTGGTCTTTTCGCCTGAGTTCATCAAAGAGGGAAAGCAGGTCAGCAACTTTCATTCTTTTTTTCTCTTCACCCCTGAAATCGTAACGGATCCTACCCTGGTGCATCATTATAATACGATCGCCCAGGTTAACAGCTTGCTGCATAGAATGCGTTACCATAAGGGTGGTAAGTTTACCTTCGGTTACAATCTTTTCGGTAAGTTCTATTACTTTGCCAGCCGTTTTAGGATCAAGAGCAGCAGTATGCTCATCGAGCAGGAGCAGATCGGGCCTGAGCCAGCTCGACATCAGGAGTGTGAGGGCTTGCCGCTGACCGCCCGAGAGTTTCCCGATAGGACTTTCAAGCCTGTCTTCCAATCCCATATTCAATGTTTTCACCTTCTCCTTCAGTTCATTCAATATCGTAGCCGTCAGCACCTGGCCAAGGCCGCGCTTTCTACCTCTTTTGGCTGCCAGCGCAAGGTTTTCACCTATCGACATAGCTGCAGCTGTTCCGCTGAAAGGATTCTGAAATACACGTCCGATCAGTCGTGCCCTCTTATATTCAGGCTGACGGGTGATATTAACGCCATTCAGAATTATGGTACCGTTATCGGTAATAAATGTTCCCGCTACAGCGTTCAGCAAGGTTGATTTACCTGAGCCATTGGTACCTAACACACACACAAAGCTGCCATCCTCGATGGATAGACTCACATCCTGAAGAGCATTAACTTCGTTGATGGTTCCGGCATTGAAGGTTTTATATAGATTTGAAAGTTCTAACATAGGGTTACTGAATTAATTTAATCTTTTTTGTCTTCTTCATAATCCCTGGCAATACCAGTGCAATAAATACAAATCCCGCCGTGATCAGCTTCAGATCGTTGGGATTCATGCCCCAGCGAAGCGCTATTGCAACCAGCAATCTGAATAGGACTGCGCCTATAACTGCCCCGGCAATTACCATCCCTAAACTGTTTTCACTTATCAAAGCTTCGCCGATAATCACACTTGCGAGCCCCCAAACCATCATTCCGATTCCCATCTGCACATCGGCAAACCCCTGGAACTGCGCCAGCATAGAACCTGAAAGAGCAATAAATCCATTGGAAAGAGCAACGCCTGCGATGATCATCACTTTGGTATTTACGCCAAGGGCCCGGATCATCTGGTCGTTATCGCCAGTTGCCCGCATTGCCGTTCCGATATTTGTGCGAAAAAACCAAAACAGCAAAAGGCTGCAGGCAATGATGATGAGCAAACAAAAGCAGAGCGTCCACAAATCCCTGGCAGGTACACTCCAGCCGATAAGGTTCACTACAGCATCTTTTCCCGAAATATTATTTGAGAAATCTTCGAACCAGGTAAACAGGGTATTCTGCGAAAGCAAAGGAACATTGCTTTTACCCATTACATGCAGGTTTACCGAATATAGAGCTGTCATCACTAAAATCCCGGACAACAGCGGATTTATTTTAAACCGTGTATGGATGAAACCTGTGGCGGCTCCGGCAAGCATACCACCGACAAAAGCCAACGCTGTTGCCGCAACCGGGTTGATACCGGCCACTATCAGCGAAGCTGCGATTGAAGCTCCGAAAGTAAAGGAACCTTCAGCCGTAATATCCGGGAAATCAAAAATCCGGAAGCTGATAAAAATCCCCAGGGCCAGCAGCGCGAGGATTAGTCCTATTGTAATTGATCCTATCAATAAAGTCATTGACCTTGAGATTTAATGGTTAACTGAATTTCCCTATCCATGCAACACCCTGTTTGAATGTGCTTTGACCTAAGCCTGTGATTTCACGCGAGTCGTTGAGTAGATGCAACACATCCTGCACAACGCTGCTTTCGAAAAGATGCAAAACCAGTTTCCCGGCTGATGATTCGTTTTTAGTCAAAGCCTGAAAAGGGAAAACAGCAGAATGTGTATGAATATAAGCTGTTGATCCTGGTGCAACCGGGCGTAAAAATGGTTTCAGCGAATCGTTTGGATTCATAGAATAAAATCCTAGCGAAATGGTAAGCATCTTCGGATAAGCAGGTTCGGTTGTAAAATTGATATTCTCACGTATTTCGGGGAACTCAAATAATTTTTTCCCTTCCACAGGAGGAGCATTCAGGCTTGCACCAACCAGGCCGGCACTCTCAGCAATAACCAGGAACACAAAATGCGTTTGGCCGGAAGTCTGCGAAAGTCCTGTTGCCAATTGGTCAAGCGGGATTGATGCACTGAGTTCCAATGGTTCGAATGAGATCCTGTTTGAAAAAACGCCTTCAGCTTCAAGCGAATAGAGCGCATTTATCTCGGGTTCGAGCCTGCCGGTTTTTATCGCATAGTCCGGAACTTTTGATCCATCCGACGGCTTATAAACCAGCGCTTCGCCCAAAGCCAGGAATTCCCCGTAACGGCTTTTGCAGTCGTCGAATCCATCGCCTATGGCTCCGATACCGATTGCGTAATGATCGGCTTTGAATTTGATTTTTCGGTTGTCAGCGGCAGTGAAACCTGAAGTGAGGGACAAAGCAGGATTCCCGCCCAGGTGAACTTTCATCTGCCCTTCCGCTAAAATCTCATTTTCGAATTTAAACCCTTTGATCTCCAAAAAACTGGATTCCGCTTCAACGGTAAGGGTTGCTTCGGGAACTCCTTCGGTGAGCATGCTTAGCATACCGACCATTTCCAGAACTTCGGAAACAGCGTTTGACAATTCTTCAAGGACGAACAAACCACCAATTTTCTTGACTTTTTTGTACTGCCCAACCAGTATCCTGATTCCGGCAGAACTCAGGTATTGAACGCCAGCCATATTGAGGATCAGGCGATAGGACCCTTCACGGACAAGGCCATTCAGGTAATCGTCGAGATGCCCGGCCCAGTTGGCATCCAGCCGTCCTTCGAGAAAGATCCGCTGCTCCCTGCCGGGAATATCTTTTCGTATAACAAGTTTATTCTCCATACTGCTTTTATTTTTGAGATGATGGTTTCATAATTGTGAGTGTAGGGAATGTTTTAAAAACCTGGTCAGGAACGACGATTTTAAAAAAACGTGCGGCTTCGAGGCTTATGATGTAATTTGTTTTTTCAACATTGCGGTAGGGAATAGTTGCCGGGTTTGTGCCCGATAGTATTTCAATCCCCATTTGACCAGCTTCAACGCCAGCTTCGAAATAGTCGCGTCCACAAACGGCAACAGCCCCCTGTTTCATTTGAGGAGTCACGAAACTATAATATGGAATCCTGCTGTCGTGCGATACTTTCAATATGGCGGCACTTGAACTGCCAGTGAGATTATCCGAAATCTGGCAGAAAGCTTCAATCCGCTGCGCCACCAGCGAATTTGCTGCATCGAGTACTTCGGTGGCAGAATTCGCAGGAACGGCGACCAGTTTAATTCCTTGTTTTTTTGCTGAAATATCCAGGTTGTTTTTGAAGGAAACTGAGTTCAGTTCGACGGGTGTAAAAACTGTTCCGACACATTTTATACGAGGATGAAGTGTCTGAACTAATTTGATAAGACCATCGAAATCACTCATTGTGGAAATACCACAAAGATTGGAAAGGTGATCCGCATAGGATTTTCCAAGTCCGGCAGCCTGTGGATCGCCGACATTGGTGAAAACGATCTTTGCTCCCTGCAATTTCTTCGCAAATAGCTGGGTAGTTGGTGTTGAAAGCGCAAATACCAGGTCCCAGGTTTCGTTGCCAACACTTTCGGCAATGCTGTTAAGCGTAGCTATGTCGCCCTGTGCATTAAAAATCTTGAGACTGAAATCGACACCTTCGACGAGTTTTTTATCTGCCAGTGCTTTTCGAATCCCTTTTTCACAATCTTCGGAATTCGGGCTGTCGACATAATGAACCAGGGCCAGTTTAAACATAGTTCCTGATGTAGGTTTTTGCCGGAGAGCATCTTTCCCTTTCTCGCGGTTTGAGATATCCGACAAAAGCAAAATGGCAGAAACAATAAATAAGGCCAGTATTCCGCTGAAGAATGATTTCATAGTTCCTATTTATTAATGATACGGGTTGCCCTGGCAGTCAAAGTTTCCGGTACTGCCAACCCTTGATCCGAACAAGCCTTGAGGTTAATAATCAGATCATATTTTATGATTGGTTCGATATGAGGATTGGAGGTAACTCTACCTTTAAGTAAATCAACAGCTTTAAGTCCTGCCTGGTAACCCCATTGGTCATAATTTGCGCCAAACCCAATGGCTGCACCTTTTTCGGCCTGCAAAGGATCGGTAACAAAAAGCGGTATCTTTTCTGTGGAAGCCAGTTTTGCCAGGACCGGCAATCCGAGGTAGACGGTATTGTCGGCAGCAACAACCATGGCATCAATTTGTTGTGAGGCAAGATATTGACCGGCTTGCAGAATATCATTGGCGCTGGTTACCGAAGCAGTAATAAGCGTAATGCCTCTCCTGGAAAACTCTTTACTCAGAACTTTAACTGAATACTCTGCGTTTGGTTCAGCATTGTTATATGGGATACCTATTCGTTTCAGGCCAGGAATGCATTCCAGAATCATGTCGGTAAATTCACCGACTTTTAGTGGATCGAAAACCCCGTAAAGATTAGCTGGTGTGGATTTTAAACCTACCTGCTCAGGGCTGAAAGCAACAGTAAATACTACGGGGGTTGTGCGAATGGCCTGCGTTGCTGCCAACATGCACGGTGTACTGTTGGTGATAATCAGATCTACATTTTGAGAATTCAGCGATTGCAGAATGGTGTTAATCAGCGAAAGATCACCCTGTGCATTGTTATCGAGGACTTTGATATTTTTCCCATCTACAAAACCTGAATCCGACAATGCACGGAAAACACCGGCTTTGGCTGCATCAAGCACCGGATCCTGGGTGATTTGAACATATCCGATTGTTATTTTATCCTGAGATGGATTACACGCAGCCAAAAATGCTACTGCTATTGCAAAGAAAAAAATATTTATGTGTCTCATTTTAATTTATTATCAAAGTATTTAAGTAAATCACAAATCGCTTTCTCAAAAAAGATTTTTGCATTTCCATTAATAAAGTAATTGAGGAACCGTCTTTCCCAAAAGAATGGATTCGGAACCCGGCAATGCAATACCGGTATTTTCGTTGCGCCCCTGGAGAATATACCTGGGGGCGGAACTGTTCGCTTCATCCACAGCTAGTTTACAAAGCTTTCCGATATCACCGCCCTTGACCCTGTTCCATATTAACGTAAGCTTCATTTCCGGGAAAGCAGTCGACATTTCATAATCCCCATCGCTGTCGGCGGCTGAAAATAAAGGATCCCAGTTTTTGCCCATTTCCTGTTTTATTACCCTGTTAATCGCATCCACTTTTCCCTGCCTTTGCGTCTTAATCCAACCGGCTTTATATTCAGCCAGTATTTTTCCTCCGGCATCGGTTGCCAGTTCCATAGCAATAACATTTTCAGGAGGCACATTATAACCAAAATTCCCTATTCCGGCGAAAGTTTCCACAACCGGCTTATAACTTGCGGAAACAATAAAAACATCGATTCCACGGCTTTTAAAAGTGGAAATCAGGTTTTGCATTTCAGGAAAAATCCGTAAGCCTGTTTTATGCGAATAACTCAAAGCACCGGTATACGTTTCGAAACCGGCAGGTGATTGCCAGGTTTGTTTGCTTAATTTGTTGCCTAGTTCATAAGTAATAGCTTCTTTTGCCAAAGACTTTACTTCGGCAATAGTATGCCCGGAAAGTAAACAGATCACCCAGGGATATCCATAGTCAGCTTCTATGCCCGGAGTGTCACAGTAGCCATCGTACAAAAACGGAATTTTTACGATGAAATCGCTGTATTGGGGTGTTGCCTGAATTTCGCTCAGTGTCAAGGTACCATTAGGTGCCAGGTAATTGTCATACAGGAAATCAAAATCATTAACGAGGTCCTTATTTATATCGGCCAGACTGATATTCTGATATGCTTCCGACAATTTTGTCACACCATTGATATTGTCTTTGAGTATATCATTTTTGAACTGATCCTTGGTCATTGCAAACCGAAGATTAGTCAACTGGTAGCGCATCAAAGCTTCCTCAGCATCGAAATGGGCACAGGTCTGATCCCAGTCCAGAACAACATAAGGGGGTTTATTTTCATTATAATATTTACCACCTTTTCCATAATCGCTTATCAATTGGTTCAGAACCTGGTAGTTTTTAGCAGACCAGTTCAGTTTGTCCAATGTATCAAAAATTGGTACCGGTACATCCTTACGACAACTATATGAAAATGCAACAAATAAAACCATTGCTAAGATTGAGGATCGCCTTTTATATATTTTCATTACTGAGAGAATTATATTTTAGTTGTAACTTTTATGCATGAGGATTCTCACGCTTCGCTGTTCATTATCCCCAATTTATCGAAACCCCAGAAGGCCAGGGATAAAACTACGCCTGTAACTGCAGCCAGCGCCATTCCTTTCAGCTGCACCGCACCGATGTTAATACCTGCCCCGCTTATTCCGGCAACAAATGTAACTGCCCCCAGGACCATATTCCGGTTATTGCTGAAATCCACTTTCTGCTCCACCAGCATCCTGAGGCCTTGCACAGCTATAATCCCGTATAGAAGCATGGTTATACCACCCATCACAGCAACAGGAATGGTTGAAATTGCCGCCGAAACCTTTCCTATGCACGAAAACGTAATAGCAAGTAAGGCTGCACCGCGGATAACCCAAACGGAATACACACGGGTAATTGCCATAACGCCAATATTTTCGCCATACGTGGTATTAGGAGTTGAACCTACAAGGCCGGACAGTACATTGCTGATCCCATCGCCAAGAAGGGAGCGATGCAAACCCGGATTTTCTATCAGGTTGGAGTCAGTAATTCTGCCTGTAACTATCAGGTGGCTGATGTGCTCAGCCATCACAACCACGCATGCCGGGGCAATAATAAAGATGGCTGTCAAATCAAAAACAGGTGCATGAAATTTTGGTGTAGCAAACCAGGCTGCATTGCTGATAGCGGTTGTGTCGACCATTCCTGTCGCCAGTGCTAAAATATAACCTGCCACAACGGCAAAAAGGATCGGGATCACCTGCATGAAACCCCTGAACAATACTGAACCAAATATTCCGATACAGAGAGTTGTAATTGAAATAATCAATACATGGCTATCCATTACAAAAGGTTCTACAACTTTTCCGATTGCCGTTGGCCATGGAGCTAAACCAGCCTGCTGGGCAGCAACAGGAGCCAGTTCCAGCCCGATTATGGCAACCACCGCGCCCATAACTGCCGGAGGCATTATAACATCAATCCACCTTATGCCCCACTTTTTAACAACAAATGACATAAGAATAAAGAACAATCCAAAAAAGATAAACCCTGACTGGGCATGGTTATAACTACCATATGTACCGATAATCAACAAGGCAGGCGCAATAAAAGCAAAACTGGAACCCAGGTAAGCCGGTATTCCACCTTTGGTAACCCAGGAGTAAATCAAAGTGCCGACACCATTCATCAGCAAAGCAATCGAAGGATCTACACCCAACAGGATCGGGGCCAGGATGGTAGCTCCAAACATAGCAGTCAGGTGCTGAAAGCTAAGTGGTAAACTTTCTAAAATCGGTAGTTTTTCATGAATGCCAATAGTACGTCGTTCCATAGAAATTCAATTTCACATTTTTTCAGTTAAACCCTGTTGCCAGGTCAATCTATTCCTTTAAAATTATACATATTCCCGCCGGTATATTAGTCTTTGAGATATTTAGTAGCCAGGCTGAGTTTTTTCACAAAAAGCAATGAATTCGTTTTAATGCAGTATTCACTTACCCCAACTTCGGAAGCAGGATTTGCCCAATCGAATGTGTAGCCGAGCCTTGTCCAGGGATAATGTGTCCCTTTCACAAAATAGGAATTATAAATTTGCTGATTGAACCAGATGTCATACTCCGCGTTGGAATTTGCCGGTAAATATAGCCCGGCAGTTTTATCGTCAATTTCAGGATCTGCCGCCGGGCGAAAAAGATCAACTGGTCGCACCCAAAGTTCAACAATATATTTATTGGAATTTAAACGGGGTAGTCCCAACAACTGGCTAATCCTCAATAATGTATCGTTATTGGTAACAGGCGATGATTTCATCCTGTTCTTGTATTGTTCGGGAATAAAAACCCACAGTATTCCCCAGGAATTGATTACCGAAGTATCAGAATAACTGCCAGGATATCCACTAAAATTTCCTACCAATACATATTTTTCATTATTAACGGTTTTCCATTCCAGTTTTGAATTGGCGGAATTGATCGGCCATAGGGTATCACAAATTTCGGAAGAATCAGCTGTAATTGCATCTGTGACAGCGGCCTCATAAAGCTTTTCGAGTTTCTCCTGTGGATTCAGAGGATCCGGGGAATTGTTTTTCGAACATCCTGTAGATAAGAGGATTACAAGGAAAGAAAAGTTAACAAACAATGCTTTTATCATATGAGTTTTTTAGTTTTATGTTGGTAATTAGCTGTTATACTCAGGTTCAAGGTTAATAATCAAATGATGTGTATCCTATAGATTTTTGAACTTGTTACTACCGCTAATAGTCTTTGGGTTTACCATATAAATTACTTTTGACAGATTCCCCCGGTTTATATTTGTGATAGTTCCGGAGTGGCCTATTATGTTCATTGATTGTCAGTTGTATCAATGTTTCTCCAAATTTATATGATTTGAATAAAATTACTAGATTACATTTGCTTATTAGTGTGACATAGATCTGAATCTTCACCTGAATTTCTGATACTATCTGTGATACTTCATAAGGGTCATTGCTTTGCATCAGTATACCTGAAATTAAAGAATAAATTTTCTTTCATTTATCCTTATTCTAAAACCTATGGGGTTTGTAACAGAAATTGTTATTTTAATCCTGTCAACTCACCGTATCTTTCGCCCATAAGTATATGTTGGTAAGAGTTCCCGCTGGTCGCAGCTTTGATTACAAATCCGGCTTTCTGTTGAAAAAGCATAACAATATCAGAACCACCAAACAGGAAACACCCTAACATATCCCCTTTTTTAACCCTGGTGCCTACGCGAACATTATCCTCAAACTTTACCGAACATATTTGTGACATGCCTATGGGAAGAATGGCCACCAAACCAAAATCCTCGGTATCAATTATTACACAGCCTCTAGTTTCAATAGCCTGCCAGTTGGGAACCGTACAAGCTAACATATATCTGGGAATCGATGGATCCCAGGTGATGATACCACCAACTGCATCTTGTTCAGCAACATTTCTAACTTCCTTAATTATTCCGCCTACAGGAAAATGGAAACGATGGTAGTCCTGTACATCCAGAAAAGTATGTGTCATTATTCCATTGGCAAATTCATTTTTATATTGGCTGTCGTCTCCTATTAATTTTACAATTGATGTTACTGTTCCGGATTTAATGGCTACTCCTTTTTTCAGAGCCATGCTTGAATTGGCATCTATCTGCCATATGCCCTGCGGCATAGCATCTGCCGGTGAAACAACAATTGAGCTGTCAGTAAGGGCGGTTATTGGACGTTTATCCGGCGACTTAAGATACCTGGCAAAAAACTGGTTAAACGTTTTCCAGTTCGAAGGATCTTCATACCAGCCGGCTGTTAAACCAAATTTATTATCAGTAAGTGCCATTTGGTAATATTCATCTTTCCACGAAGCCGGGGTATCCAGGTACAAGCCCCAGGCTTTATTGAAACTTACCAGCCAATTTCTGTAAGGTGCTACATATTGTAGTGAGTTATTATACAATCCCTGGCCTTCAAGTTCTGTAAGCGGCTGGTCATTTATAAAATAGAAATAGTCTAAACTTTGATCTATTTTATCATACAATGAAGTGTAAGGCGTGTTGGGAAGTATGCTCCACGGCATACAGGTTTCAGCCCAGGTAACAAATTCGTAGTATTCGTCGAGTGTCTGGGCAGGATTAGTATTTTTATCCGGATTGACCACCTTTGCCTGCGCAATAGATTTGATTAACAGCGATTTAATGTTTGGATTGTTTTCAACAATACTGATCAACTCTAAAGTTTTCGGTCCATAAGTTGGTGTTGCAGGTGAATCATCGCGTTTACATGATATCTGAACTGATGTAACAACCAACAAACAAAGAAAAATTAAACGGTTTGTCTTTTTCATAGCGTTTCTTTTAATGTGTTGAGTACGTATTTGTGATTCTTTATAGAAGAATTTTGCAATTCTGTTTTCAGGTTCTTACTTAATGATTGTTATTGTGTACTATTAATTTGACTCATAATTGATACTTTTATTGACCAATTGGCTTACCATAACTCTGAATCTTTACCTGCATTTCCGGGGTAAGTAGTTTTACAAGTTCTGCATTGTACGAATCGGCTTTGGCAACACCAAAAATCTCATATGCGCCGATGGCATACATTCGTGATGTGGCAGCCAGCGAACCTTCCTTTACCGCAGGGTCAATATCAGTGGCAAAAACAGAAATGGTATTATCGCTGTTTCTTACAATTTCAAACGTGCGGAATTGCTGTGGGAACTCGCGAAGTGATGAGGTTTCCACTTCCCAGAAACCGAGTTCCGGATGAGCAGGATCGGGGGATTTCAGCGCAGTAACCGTATTGAGGTGACGGTGCCCTGCAACCCAAAGGATAAGATTGGGATACGTATTTAGTTTGGCAATCAGATTTGCTTCAGTGGTTGCAGAATTTGGGGCCATGCCCATTTCAGGATCAGGATCGCTGATTCCAACAGGAACATGCGCTGCTATAATCATCAGTTTGCCTTCGGCTTGCCCTTTATCGAGTTCTTTAACAAGCCAGTTGTAACGTTCGCTGTCAAGAAAGCTATGCCCGTGAATGTCGGTGCTTGGATCACTGTCTTTCTGCGTATCGTCGAGGACAATAACTTTTAAAGGCAAATCAGCTTTTGGTTCGAATGCATAGCAGGCAAATCCTTTTGCGGCATCTGTTTTATTGAATCCGTGACCAATAGGTTTTGAGGATGTATTGAAAAATTCGTTTGTCCATTCAACCGACGAAAGTGAGCGGCGGTTCTTGTCGGCTGCAATAAGTACAGGCTTTGTACTGCTTACAGGTCCAATTCCAACCACATCACCGTAAATTGTGTTTCCATCAAAAACACCCACATAGATTGTGCGTTCATTGATACCGGCCGACGTAAAAATATTCTTCCCCACTTTGATAATACTGTCTCCTATATAAGACTTTTTAAGATAATCATTTGGAGGATAGACACCCATCCAATTGTGGTCGTGATTGCCGATTGCCTGGTACCATGGAATGTTTTTATCGAGCCCGGCTGCCTGGTATTCATCCTGGTAGTCATTGAGTGGTCCGGCGATGGGATCATCTTTCTTTCCTGAATCAGGGTTAATCTTCTTACCATCGAGTACATCGATAAACCATCTCAATTCATTGTATTGGCTGCTGTTGCAGTTATCGCCCAACGAAATGCCAAAATCGAAAGGATTCTGTTTGTGAAGGGCATTTGCTGTTTGTATCGTTGCATCCAGAACTTGAGTAGTAGACAGCATTATTCCGGAATAGGCCGAAATCACATTGCCCTTGTACCCGAGATAGATAGCCTGTGCAGGCGATTCCTTATCAGTCAGATGAATATCAGTTATAGCGAAAAAATTCAGCAGTTTTGCAATCTTCTTAACCGATGAACCAGAATACGACTCCGGCATAAGATCCATTCGTTTCTGGTAACTCAACCCGTTGCCGAATTGCCATTTACCATAGCCGTTTTGCGCATATTTTGAAAGTTCGTAGGGGAAAATCTTTTCGGCTGTTGAAGGCACCTGAACAGGAACGACCATTCTTTCAACTGTTGATACAACTTTGGTGTCGATGGGATAGCTGGGTTTTTGTCCAAAGCTGTTGTTTGTGAATAATACAAATCCTATTACTATCAATAGACTGATTACTAGTTTTTTAAACCTCTTCATTGGTTAAATGTTTATCAAAATGTTTTAAAAGCAGAAAGGCCATAACGAAGTTTGGATGGTTACTAATCGTTAACACTCAAACTTTACTTATGACATTTCCACTTTTCATAGCGAGAAATGCAAAACTCATTTCCCCCTGAATTTGAATTGCCTGATTTGAATCTTACCAGCAATTCCTTAAATGTTATTTCTTCTCAAATGAATAGATTATTTTCCAGTCATTTTTCATATCAATAAGCGTCCATCCTTTGGTATTTGCTTCGTCGAGTGCTTTGTCGAGCCGGCCGAAAGGCGATTTACGATCGTATGCCCATTCACGCTGAGCATCCGTATGATGAACCAAAGCGCCAAATCTCAGCCCACTGCCACTGGTAGTGTATTGCAGCATTTCCAGGTCGCCGTCGGAATTGCCGAAGGATGCAATTGGCCTGCGGCCTATGTACTGAAAGATTCCTATAGGCTTTCCGTCGTTGTCATCCACAAAGTTCACCTCGGGATTTTGGACAATTACAGGTTTCCCATTGCGCATCTCATATTTCATTTTAAAACTTGTTCCTATTACCTGTTCCGGCGGAATTCCATATGCCTTTTCGGTGAACGGGCGCATAAATTCAACTCCGCCGCCTGAAACAATATATGTTTTAAAGCCGTTGGCCCGAAGATATTCAAGCAGCTCAACCATAGGCTGAAACACCATTTCGGTATAAAGCTTACCGGTAATAGGATGTTTTGCCTTAGCCAGCCAATCCTTTACGGTTTGCGAAAATTCATCCGATGTATAATCCTGGCTTGTAGCCATAACAAGCGCATTGACCGCGTCCGCACCACTTTCCATAACTGTTTTATAGTCGCCTTCAATGGCCGCTTTGAACGGCTGTTTGTTTTTCCATTCCGGGTGCTGAGGTGCCATGGCTTTTATGCGGTCAAACGTAAATATGAACTGAAAATACATGGGTTGTTCTGACCAGAGCGTTCCATCGTTATCGAAGGTGGCGATACGTTCGGCAACCGGGACATAATCAGCGGAGCCTTCCCTGCTAACCTTTTCAACAAAAGAAATAATTGCTTTTTTATGTTCGTTGTCATTCCAGGATGGCAGAGGATCGGTGCTTCCTGAAATTGTAGTAGCAACCGGCTGAGCTGTATTATCCTTGTTTTTGCATCCGGAATTAAAAACTAGTACCAATACTATTAGCAGCAAAGGGCATTTCCATATTCGGTTTGTCATTCTTCTTTCATTTAGTAAAATCAAGCAATAAGGGTTAAAATTATTTCAATCGTTTATCTGGCTGTGGTTGGTTTGTATTGCATAATCTTTTTCCTCATGCCAGAACTGAGCATCTTAACAAGTTCGGAGTTGGATACACCCGAGGGAGTTGGAATGTTACCTTCAGTCTGGAATATCTCCATGGCACCGATTGCATAGGAACGGGAAATAGCGGCAGGAGAGCCATCTTTAACCGCAGGATCAACATCCGTAGCAAAGATTGAAATGGTAGAGTCGCTGTTGCTGACGATCCTGAATGTGCGGAATTGCTGGGGAAAATCCCTTAACGATGCGGTTTCAACATGCCAGAATCCATATTCAGGATGAGCAGGATCAAGTGACTTTTCTGGGGTGATCTTATTTTCGTGAACGTGTCCCGAAATCCAAAGCAGAAGGTTTGAATATTTATGAAGCATGGTTTGCATAGTTTCTAACGATATAGGAGAATCGTTATCCTTGTCAATAGCATAAAGCGGGATATGAGCGGAAATGATCATGAGCTGCCCGGCCAGCTGCCCCGCCTCGAGCTCGTCGATAAGCCAGTTAAATCGATCCGGGGTAACGAATCCCTGTTCTTTCATATCTACCCGATCTTCTCTTTGGGTATCATCGAAAACAATGACCTTGAGTGGCAGATCCGATTTTGGTACGAAACTGTAACAGGCGAAGTCGCGATCGAGGTTTTCCTGGTAAAACCATGCCCTACCGGGTTTGAAGTGGTATTAAAAAATTCGTTCATCCACGACCTTTTATTAACGTAATGCCTGTTTGCATCAGCTACTACAGTAGGCGGAATTGAAAAGTCACTAACAGGCCCTGCACTTATAATGTTACCCCATCGGGAAGTTCCATCTACCACACCCATATAATAACCACGGCTTTTCATCCCTCCGCCTGTGGAATCCATTATATTACCCATATTCATAATATTTTCGCCGGTATATGTTTTCCACACATATGCATCAGGAGTAAACATGCCTGTGCAAAAATGGTCGTGGTTACCCAGCACCTGGTACCAGGGAACATCGCTGCTGAGTCCTGCCGACTGGAATTCGTCCTGATAATCATTGTCCGGCCCGGAAATAGGGTCATCCTTTTTACCGGAATCGGGGGTTATTTTCTGCCCGTCGAAAATATCGATATACCATCGGAGTTCGTTATACTGCGCATTATTGACGGCATCTCCAAGCCCCATTCCAAAATCGAACTTGTTCACTTTATTTAAGGCATTTATGGTTTGTATGGCTGCATCCAGAACTTGAGTCGTGTAAAGAATTACTCCAGAGTAAGCCGAGGAATTACCATTATTGGGACCTGGTCCCCCTTTATATCCAAACTCAATTTGCTGGGCAGGAGATTCCTTATCGGTTAAATGGATATCGGACATGGTAAAAAACCTAAGAAGTTCGGTTTTAACAGTCACAGATGCAGAGGAATATGAAAGCGGCATCAGGGAAGTATCTTGATGATATGCCACCCCGGGACCGTATTGCCAGACACCATAGCCATACTGTGCATATTTCGAAAGGTCAGAAGGATAAATAACATCTGTAGTATAAGGTACCGCAACCGGAATTACAGTGCGATCGAGTGTTGTTAATGCTGTTGATCCGATCGGATAGCTGATTTGAGGTGTGCCATTATCATCTCTCCGGCAGCTACTTAAGTGAACTAAGAGAAATCCAAATGTAAGAAAAGTGATTAAGCGAATTCTGTTGTTGATGATCATAATTGATTTAATTATTAATTATTGTAAGGGATTTAAAATTTCAAAAGCATGCAACAAAAGAAATAGAATACATATAATATTGCATAAAGCAACTTTACCTTAAAAAAATAACGATAAAACCCTATCCGGAAACACGACGCTTCCGGATAGGACTTTATCCACCTAAATTTAGTTGCCTTTACTAAATGAAACCTCCTGGTATCCAGTATTTGCATTTATGGTAAAATTCAGGTATGAGTAATAATGGCAGCAACAGCAATCGCCATAATCAACCGCTACCTGGCCATCCATTTCGGCTGCAGGAACGGCAACGCTGCCTGCATTGACTGCAGGAGAATAGCCTACGCTTGCATTTAGACTAAAGCCGGCTCCCTGGCAACTAACTGCCGTACTCAGTGTATTGCATGAAGAAATATAGACTCCCGGCACGTTTTTATTGGTAGCTCCATACGTTCCAACCACATGATAAGTAATCTTGGCATATAGCAAACCGATATCATGGCTTAAGGTGTATGTAGGTGATTGAAAGGCTGTTCCTCCCAAATAGTTAGCGACAACGGTGTCCGATGAATTAATAAAACTCATATAGTTATCAGGGGCGTTAACAGTTGCCTTATTGTCCTTCGCAAAGTCAACCCATACTTCAACAATTTCTTTTACACTCTTTAAAACAGAAATGATGGATCCAACATCGCTGTCTTTTAACTTATTTATACCCTTATATTTGTTCAATATAATCTCTGGAGATTTATTTTGGTTTACTACCTGGAATAACAAATCGTTTGCCTGAGGAATATTTACTGTAGAATGAAACCTTGCCTTGTCTGCTTCATCAACCATTTTAACTACTGCAGATAAACTCTTCAGCTTATGCATAACGGCTCCTACAAAAAGCCCTGCGTCAATTTTGTTAAAAACCAGGTAAAACAAGAAGTGGTTAAATGCAACTGCCTTTTCATCAGCAGTACCGTTTACATTTAATTTATACTCCTTTGCCCATAACGGCATAAAGGCTTCAAGATCTGCTTTATATAGCGGGAAAAATACATTCTCGTATCCTGCTTTCAGGATAGAGGTGTTTTGATGAACCAGGAAAATGACAGGATTTGCAGTGGTTCCGTAATTCGTAGCCATATCTGTCATTTTAACTACAGTGTCGTTGTCAACGGCAAATGCACTTGTAATGATTTGTCCGGGAGTGTATGCCGTTGTTGCAGCAGGTTGAGGAGAATCATCAGTTTTGTCTTTCTTGCACGCTGTGAAAATCAGGCTTAAGCAGATAAACAGGGCCAGGTATATAATTTTGCTTTTCATATCTTAGGTTTTTTGTGTGTATTAATACTATTTTACTTGAGGAACCCATGTTGTTTCCTGGTACCCCTTGTCGCCGGTAAGGGCGAAGGTAAGATTTGCAGTTCTCGCGAAACAGCAGCAATCTCCGTACTGCACAGTTACAGTACCAGTTGTACTTGCAATAGGATTCTCGTTAGTGCCTGTAGTAGTCGGGACCTCAAAAGTTGTACTCCCATTTACATGCATACCTCCTGAACACCTTACTGATTGAACAAGCATCGCTGCCCTGGTAATGAAATGTCCAGGCAAAGAAGCAGGCCCTGCATTCACTGCGTTGTAATCGGTCTCCATACTAAAAGAGGCTGTTGCCAGAGTGCAATACTTTACCGAATAAGTGGGCGAATACGATTTTATTGACCCGACGTAATTCATTGCATTTGAATCGTCCTGATGGAGATAGCTAACGTATGTATTTGCTATATTCACTGAGGGTGCGCCATTTTCAATAAACCAGGCCAGGATCTTGTTGAGCTTGACCAGGCCTTCGAAAACAGCTTCGATAACTTCAGCAATTTCCCCTTCGGTTGATGCTCCGGATTTCAACATTGCAGGGAAATTAATCCCTTTTTTGTCCGCCATATTAAAAAAATCTGTTTCAGTCAGGCCTTTGTTTTGGATAGCTTTGGTTAATTCCAATGGCTGAATACCGGAAGTTTCTACTGCTCTTAACATATTGCCGGCAGTATTAGGCGAGTTTACAACTTTCTGTTTGTCATTTGCCAGGCTGCATGCTTCAACCAGACTAATGGAAGATTTAAGGTTCGAGGCAGTATTGCCTAACGAAACAAGCAGGGGTAAATCTACATTGGTCCGCCTGAGGAAATCCTGGAGAATAAAATAGGCTAACTGTCTGTTTTTGAGTGCAGTTGCTGAATTATCAGCTAAATCGATAGGAATACCATATGCACCTCCCCACATTTTTATAAAAGCGTGAAGTTCCTGCCTGGTTATTGACCGAAAAGCATTACTGGGCTGATTGCCTTTTTCCATCGGTATACCGTTCAGTGTATGTTTTCCATTCAGATAAAATAAGGCCGGAGCATCGCTGCTTCCAAGATTTACAACAGTATCGATCATTGATTCGATAACAACCCCATCTTTTTCCAGGTCACTGGTTACGATCTGCCCGTTCTTAAATAACGGTTGATCCGGAGGTGTAACTACATCAGTTACTTTGTCGTTGCTTTTACAAGCTCCGAGCAGGGTGACGAATAGCACTGCACCCAGGTAAATCCAATTTTTCTTTTTCATAATTTTGTGATTATTAGTTTATTATTCTAGATTTGGACACTATAAACTAAATTACTATTTAGGGCTTATGTCCAACAGGTAGCGCGTTTAAATTTGCATTGTAACTAATGCAGTCTTCGACTTTTTGTTCTTATAGAGGTTTATTGAATAATTCATACAATGAGTGTTCATTTATCAATACTTTGTTTCAGGAGCGATTTATTCCTTTTGAGTCAGTAACTAGCATGGCTTCCAATAAGTGTGCTATTTTCTCAAATTCATCTGCTTTCGAGAAGAAATAATCGGCGCCGTATTGCATCGCCAGAAGCCGGTAATAGTTGGATGAATAAAATGTGAGTATGATTATTTTAATAGAAGTGTCCTCTTTACGTATTCCTTTCAACACTTCGAGACCGCTTAACCCGGGCATTTTATAATCCACTATGGCCAGGTCGGGTTTCAGGCACAGTAAAGCTTCGAGTGTTTGGATCCCGTTATTAAAAGCGCCTACAATTTCCACCTGTGCAAACTGGCTAAGCATTTGCTGCAACCGCTCGCGGATCAAATCTGAATCATCGGCTATAAGTACTTTCATTTCCAAAGGCTTTTTCTGCCAGACAAATGAAGAGTATATAATTGGATCCGTCTGTAGGGAAAAGACTGATTTTCGTGTAGGATATATCCTACAAGAGAAGCGTGTTGAAATAAGTTTGGCCAGGGATCAATTTTGTTTTGTAAATCAAAAAACACTCGGGCCGTAAAAACAGAAAAAGCTGGTTTTCACCGGCTTTTTCCAATATAATAAACTAAAAAATGCTTTAAGCTAAGGTGAGATTACCCAAATAGCAACTATTGGAAATACCATGTTCAGCTTCCCCTGAAATTGCTTTCGAAATATCCATAACACTAAGGTAGCAATGTATAGTGTTGCCGTCATATACCGCAGGCAGAACCACCTCCACGTAACCTTCGCTGCGCAATGCCAGTTGAAGAAAATACGTTGATTCCCTTTTAGTTTCGTTATACAAAATGGCCATAATGCGGTCGTTAGGGTTGGCCCGGGCAGGAATGGGTTCCGCTCTCCACGAAAGCTGTACGGAATGCATTCCAACACTACTGCATCCTGCATTTTCCGCTACCGGGCAGGTACCCCGGGAAAAGGAAAGTTTTTCAAAATCAATCTCCGGATTTAACGGATCTCCTGTTAGTGCATGTTTAAGATTATAGGATAGTGCAGCATTGTAGGCTGTTCTTCTGCCTGCATTACTGCCGAAGCCTATCCGGATAAATGGCAGTAACGGTCTGATAATACTGTTTATAAGAGCAAATTTCCTGCGCTGTGAAAGCTGGCCGGGCGTTTTGGGATCGTGGATAGTTTCAGGCCTGGAACGTATATAGTCTATTCCATTCCGGCTCGAAATGATTATATTTCCCTTCAGGCCTTGTTTACCGCCTGAATTGTTCTGTGATAACTTACTCATGTTACAGTGATCTGAATCGGGCAATTAATGCAATTTAACCAGCTTCCAAATCAATCGAAATGTGCTTTCCATATTTTTTGTGCCAGATAAACAGGGGTTTTACTCTTTATCCTTGTTAATAATCTGAAGCAAAATTACAGGTATATTTTCTTATTTGCTATTGAACTATATAAAATGTACCGAATACACTTGCAGCATTTTTTAAGGATAAAAATCAAATATTGCCGTACAGGAAATTAATACCAAGTCTATACCAGGGCTATACCAGGGCCGTATCAGGTTCGCTTATTTCCAAAGGCTATGCGGCTCTGGTACAACTTTGCTGTAGTTCAATGCATTGGATATACCTTTTAAAAAAACAGCTACCGGCAGATGCGGATAGCTGTAATTGAATTGAAGTTAACTGAGAAATAAAATTTATGTCAAGCTTCCAGACATTTGCACATAGTATAAACATTTTTGCAGCCATAAAATCTGCTAAGCCCGATTAACAACAACGTACCGCTGCCTACCGGCACACCGGCCCCGGCACCAATCCGATCACCGGTTACATTACCTCCGCTTTGCTGCCCTGCATGGGGTTGCGCTTTTACACTAATAACTGTTGTGACGACCAGAAAGGCGGTCAGAAAACTAGATATAAGTGCTTTTTTCATGATTGTATTATTTTGATATTTCTGATTCCGGATAGGTGATTTAATGTATAACGACTACTTTTCGTGTCAGACTCGTTTTACCGGCTACGATTTTAAACATGGATACACCTGTGGATGAAGTTTTCAGTACTGTTTCACCTGGGTTCAGGGCAAAGCTGGCAAGAAGCAGACCTGAAGCAGAATACAGGTATACCGTGCCGGAAACTAGCTTGTTGTGGGTTACTCCTACAAGGAAAAGAGATTTTACTGTAATGACGGGCTCATCAGTAAGTTCAAATAACAGGAAAAGCCGGCTTTCACCGGCTTTCCTGCAACTAACCAACCTAAACCAAATTTTACTTCATTATGACATGCCTGCGGGTAATCGTTGTCTTGCTGATACGAAAGATTACCATTTACGCTCCATTGGGAGACTCTTCAAGAATTACCGGAACATACTGGCTCCGCTGATGCTAACTTCTTCCTGTTTCCAAATCAAGTTCCCGGTATTTTTATAAATTTCGATAGTAAGCTCAACCTATTTTTCAGATGAAACTTCTACATTAAACTTCTTGTGGCATTGATCTTTTTGAAAAACCCTGTTTTACATTAGTCTGATAACCCTTTTACTAATTTCAGTTCCATATTTCGCAATCATTTCGCGCACCAGGAGTCCTACTTTTTCAAAATCGTCAACCTTCGAAAAGAAATAATCAGCACCAGACTGAATGGCTAATTTCTTATGATAGTTGGATGAAAACAGCGTCAGAATGATAAATTTGAAGCCTTTGCCTTCCTTGCAGATTTCCGACAAGACCTGGAGACCGCTTAACCCCGGCATTTCGATATCAAGTATAGCCAGGTCGGGCTTCAGAGTTCGCAAAGCTTCAAGGGTTTCGGTTCCATTCGAAAACGCTCCTAAAATCTCCAACTGCTCAATCGGACATAGCATCTGCTGCAAGCGCTCACGCATTAAATCCGAAACATCAGCAATAACTATCCTCATTACAATAATGTTATTCGAACGAAGCAAAATTAATATCGAACTTTAAACATGTTTGTAGGGAAAAGACTGATTCTTCTGTAAGATAAATCCTACAAACAGGCTCACTATGGAAAATTTGGGAGTCCTAAAGTTTCGGATTTGAACCCTTTGGTCCAAAAATAAAAATATATTAACCTAAACTACAGTTAGTTATACTATATGATTAATAAATAAAAGGAACTTGACATTATTGACTTTATACCCTAAAGTTGTTTTATTAAAACTAACTGATAAGCATTGACACCTGGCTTTAACAGGTTGGCTGCACAAAAACTTTACAGAAAAGGTCCATTTTCTCCGTCTTGTTATACCAAGTATGCCTTCAATTAATAAAAATAAAAATGAATATTTAGATCAGATTTTTTTCCATACAATACCTGGTAAGCTCAGTATTTTTATGAAATTCCATTTTATCCATAATACGGCTGCGGTATGTACTTACGGTTTTGTTTGATATAAAAAGCTCATTTGCAATCTCCTGCAATGATTTTCCATTTGCAAGTTTTATCATAATTTCAAATTCGCGGCTTGAAAGAATTTCATGATCCTGTTTTTTTTCACCTTTAGAAAAGCTAAACGCCAGGTTTTCGGCAAGAGATTGTGATATATATTTTCCGCCATCTGAAACTCTCTGAACTGCAATAAGTAATTCCTCCGAAGCCGTATCTTTAGTGAGATAGCCTGAAGCTCCTAGTGCCAGTGCACGTTTTGCATACTGTTCCTGTGGATGCATACTTAACATAAGTACATTAGTTGCCGGCCACTTTACTTTTACTGATTGGAGAATTTCCAGGCCATTCCGGTCGGGAAGTGAAATATCGAGTAAAACAATATTGAAATCGTCAGTTTTTAATGTATCAAGCAATTCATCTCCCGAACCAGCTTCAGCAATTACAGAAACGCCATGTAGCTGTTGGAGAATTTGCCTTAGTCCGTCGCGAACAATTTTATGATCATCACATATCATAATCTTCATAGAATCAAATATTTAGTAGCGGTATAAGAATTTTAATTGCCGTTCCATTCCCGTTTTCGCTGCTTATTTCGAATGTTCCACCCAACGAAGCTGCGCGCTCCTTCATACTTATTAAGCCAAACGCTCGTTTAGAATTCCGCTGCTCCTCAGTAATGCCAATTCCGTTATCCGAAATCCTCAAATTAGTGAAATCAGCATCTTTACAAAGCTTAATACCAACCATTGTGGCTTTGGAATGCCTCGCTATATTAGTCAGAGATTCCTGTAAAATCCTGAAAATGGTTAGTGATTCGCGAGGGAGGATGTGAATGCCTGCATCCATAGCTAATGAGATTTCAATACCAGTTCTTTGAGCAAATTCGCTAGTATACCACTCAATAGCAGCTTCAAGACCCAGATCATCAATAATATCAGGCCGTAACTCAGAAGTAAGCCGCTGAACTGTTTTGATTGTGTCGCCCACTAATGTTGTTACTTTATTGATTTTCGAAACTACTTCTTCATTGCCTGAAATCTTTTGTTTAATTATTCCCAGGTCAATTTTAACAGCTGTAAGTGCCTGCCCCAGGTCATCGTGCAACTCACGCGAAATAGCAATTCTTTCGTTTTCCCTCACCTGCTCAATATACTGCGATAACTGCTGCAATTGTGTTAGTGAGCTTTTTAGCTCGTCAGCCGTTGCTTTTAACAGTTCGGCATTTCTGACAATTGTTTGCTTTTGTTCAAAAAGATCAAGGAAAACAGCTATTTTACTTAAAAGAATATGGCTCGAAACCGGTTTGAATATATAATCGACTGCCCCTGAGCTATAGCCTCTAAACTCTTCCGATTCATTAACATGGTTGGCAGTGAGGAAAATCACCGGAACTTTATCGCCCGATCTTGCTTCGTTCATCTTTAATGCCAAATCGTAGCCATTCATTAAAGGCATCTGAACGTCAATAATTGCAAGTGCTATTTCCATTCCCTTCACTTTCCCAAGTGCCTCAACCCCTGAAAGTGCTTGAATGAGGTTAACGTTAAGTTTAGTTATAACATATTTAAGATATACCAGGTTTTCCGGTGTATCGTCAACAATAAGAATATTAGGCAGCTTATTCATTCCGGTAGTAAAGATGTACTTTATTCAATGTATACACGCAAAATTATTTATAAAAAAACCAATAACAAATTTATTTTATGTGGTATTTCAAATAAGTTTATCCCCTGGTTTTTTGCACCATTCCTTCTAATATGGGAAATAAGATTTTTCAACTAAAGAATTGATCATAAACACTAAAATCCAGTCAGTATTTCTGGCAAATAGTTGTGACTATGACATTTCCTTAAAATTTAGTGTGTTTATCTCCTCTTTTTTTACCTTTGCAAAAAACTATATTGTTATGAATAGAGGTCCAATATCTCAGTTTATTGAGCATCATTACAGGCATTTTAATTCTGCAGCTCTTGTGGATGCAGCGAAAGCTTACGAAACACACCTGCTCGAAGGCGGCAAAATGCTGATTTCAATGGGTGGAGCCATGAGCACCGCCGAGTTGGGGATTTCCTTAGCCGAAATGATACGCCAGGATAAAGTGCAGATAATCAGCTGCACAGGCGCCAATCTTGAAGAAGATATTATGAACCTGGTGGCTCACACCCACTACCGCCGCGTTCCCAATTACCGCGACCTCACTCCCGAACAGGAAAACGAACTGCTCGAAAAAGGACTGAACCGCGTCACCGATACCTGCATACCCGAAGAAGAAGCTTTCCGTAAAATACAGCACCATATCGTCAAAATATGGAAAGATGCCGAAGCCAAAGGTGAACGCTATCTTCCGCACGAATATATGTACAAACTCCTGCTGAGCCGTGCGATGGAAAACGATTACGAAATCGACCCGAAACACTCGTGGATGCTGGCTGCTGCCGAAAAGAACCTGCCGATCATCGTTCCGGGCTGGGAAGACAGTACTATGGGGAATATTTTTGCTTCCTACTGCATTAAAGGCGAACTAAAGCCCTCGACCATGAAAACCGGTATAGAATATATGATGTGGCTCACCGAATGGTACCGGGCTAATTCAGCAGGAAAAGGCGTTGGATTTTTCCAGATCGGAGGCGGTATTTCAGGCGATTTCCCTATTTGCGTTGTTCCTATGATGTACCAGGACCTGGAATGGCATGATGTTCCTTTCTGGAGTTATTTCTGCCAGATTTCGGATTCAACCACTTCCTATGGTTCATACTCCGGCGCGGTCCCCAACGAAAAAATAACCTGGGGAAAACTGGCCATTGATACTCCTAAATTTATTGTTGAAAGTGATGCCACCATTGTTGCGCCGCTAATTTTTGCATGGTTGCTTAAGTGGTAAACCGGGCCTCCAAAGCCTGAACCATTAATTGACAGATTTCACTTCTTTTATTAAGATTATATTTTTGAATTCCCGCCAATCTGACTTTGCAGAGAAGTTGATGGCGGGAATATTTTTTGATAGTATATTCATATTATTCGATCCCTTATTTTTTCTTTACTAATTATTCCTGCAGTTGAGGATTATTCTACTATTCATAATGATCGCAGCTTAAAATCGGCACAATATTATGTTGATGTGCTGGGTATATAATCAAAAGAGTAAAATTCATCGAATGATTTTGATTTTGTTCTTTTGTCATGCCACAAAAGAACCAAAAAGGCTAGGCTTAATATAAATTTTAAACATCTGTACGCTTCGGTAAAGGCTGCAAAACAAGGCTTGCAAGATCTAAACAACATCCATACAGCAAGTGAAGCTGGTGTTTTGCTACACGCGTGCCTGCGCTTTTTACCTTCAGCTACAGCTGTTTTAAAATTTATCATAGGCCGGTCCCTACACCCTGAAAATTCTGCTGAGGAGCCAAATCCATGTCCAGGAATGTTACCATAAGAACAAATTCTGTGAGGAGGGACCGGCCTTATAAAAATACGATAGCGGTTCTTGACGGAGGTATGTGCGAAAGGCTTGTGCGTAGCAATACACGGCAACGATAAATGCCCTGATTTGTGCCATCTTTCATGCCTTGTATTGCGAGGAGATACCTCAGGCTTAGAACCGCAAGAACTTCTCTCACGAACACCTTTAAAAAAAAGCAAGTTGTGAGTAATTTTTATTAAGCCTAGCCTTTTTTATTCGCTCATTGCTGGTTTTTAAAGGAGCTCATGAGTCGCTTCGCTAAGTTGTTGCTTTTTGATCATGCAAAAAGATTAAATAGTTTATTCATGCATAATTCTAAAATTGCTTTTAGAATATCCAGGTAATCATCATTTAAATTTGATTTTCTAAAGGGCTATAAAATCGAAATCCTTCTACAGGGTTCAAAAAAAAAGGATTTCTATTATCTTTTATTCACCAGCACATCAAAATAATATGAAGCCTTAAAATTGGAATTTCCATAAAAGCTAAAAAGCAGGAAGATTATAAGCCCTGGAAAGTATTACTTTTTATGTGAAGAGTTATAGATATATACAAAACTCTAACTCAGTGACTCGTATATACTCCATTAAGCTCGTAATGCTTATGTTTTGTTTTCTCCTGGCAGATGCAATCGCATCAGGACAGCAATGGATAGGAGTATCATCCCAGTCACCGGCAAAGCCTCTTTTTTCTACATCCGGAAATACAAACTCTACGTGTGAAATCTCAGTTGAAATTCCTGGTTTTTACATGCAGGATGCTTCATTTGAGGGTAAAAATTACAAACTCCCACAAATTTCAGGTGGTCATCCAATGCTTGTACAGGGAAATCCTGATTTACAAAAACTAAGTTATACTCTTCAGCTGCCTGCAAAAGGCAACATTAGCGTGAGCGTTGCAGCTTCTACGTATACTGACTATACTGACATTGACATTATTCCATCCGCCGGAAATGTTATGAGAGATATGAGTGTTCAATCACTCAAAAAAAACGAAACGTATTCTACAAATGCATTCCTGCCCGGCAACTTGTTCGAACTGCAACAGCCCTTCCTGGTTCGTAATGCCCGTGCCCAATCGATACAGGTATTTCCTTTCCAGTATAACCCGGTTACAAGGGTATTGAGGGTTTATCATACTATTACTTTCAACCTTGTGAATTCAGGACAGGATGGCGACAATTCGCTGAATGACAAGGATTACAGCATCAAACCAATTGAAGGAATAAAGATAAACAGCATCAATCAAAAAGCTTCGGCATTCAAATCTGGCGAGCTTCCTTCGGAGCGTGGCAGTTTGCTCATAATTTGCCCAGAGAATTTCAGGACAGCAATTGAGCCTCTAGCCGAATGGAGAAAACAAACGGGTATAGCCACCGAAATTATAAATGCCGAACAGTTTGCAAATGCCGATGCAATCTATAGTTTCGTTAAAGACTATTATTACAGCAACGGCAACCTGGCTTATCTGCTATTGGTAGGAGATGCGGAACAAGTCCCAACGCATAAGTATTCTTATGGCTCAAGTGATAATTACTACTCATACCTGGCCGGGAATGATCATTATCCTGATATTCTTGTTGGCAGGTTTTCGGCGGAATCAGTAAATGATGTAGAAACACAGGTAAACCGCACGCTTCAATATGAAAAAGATCCTGGTGCGGATGCTTCATGGTTAACAACAGCTACAGGAATTGGATCAACTTTGAG
>CAIWMA010000446.1 GCA_903913645.1 uncultured Bacteroidales bacterium
CTTGATGAAATAATGGCCTCGGAAACGCGTTACCTTGAAGCATATGCAAGGCATCCATTCCGAACTGATTTCAGGTATTTCTGGAAAGCGGTGAATAATATTGTGATAAAGAGGAAGAGGAGCGGGTGAGAGGGAAGGGGGGACTGAGGGACGGGGGGACTGAGGGATGGAGGGATGGAGAGACTGAGGGACGGAGAGACTTGGAGACTTGGAGACTGGTAGACTGAGGGATGGAGGGATGGAAGGATGGAGGGACTGAGGGACTGAGAGATGGAGAGATGGGGGGGACTAAGGGAAAGAGAGACTGGGAGACTGGGAGACTAAGAGATTTAGAGACGGGGAGTTGAAGATACTGAGTGAATAAGTATTGAAAGGTAGAGGAACTAAATCTCCTGAATCTATTAGATCCTAAATCCCTGGGTACTAAGATCCAAAGACCCAAAATTTGTAAATTTAAAACACTATATTTGTAAAACTACAAATCAATATGAACATAAGAACGCATAATGATTTGGAAGTATATAAATTAGCTTTTGAAGCGGCAATGCGGATTTATGAATTATCAAAGAGTTTCCCAAAAGAAGAAAAATATTCTATAACTGATCAGGTACGCAGATCTTCAAGATCAGTATGTTCTAATCTTGCAGAAGCATTCCGTAGAAGAAAGTATCCTAAATCGTTTGTGGCTAAATTATCCGATTCTGAAGGAGAAGCTGCCGAAACCCAAACCTGGCTGGACTTTTCATACAAATGTGAATATATTTCCGAAACAGATCGATCTGAACTTTACGAAATTTATGACCGGATCTTAGGGAAATTAGTAATAATGTCACTTCAACCAGAAAAATGGTCATACTAGAAACTCTTAAATTATCGGATCACTCACTCTCTCTCTCCCTCTGCACCCTCTTTCCCTAAGCCTCTCAGTCACTAAAACCCCTCAGTCTCTAAGTCCCTCAGTCCCTCAGTCCCTAAATTCCTCAGTCCCTCAGTCCCTTAGTCCCTCAGTCTCTCAGTCCCTCAGTCCCTTAGTCTCTTAGTCCCTAAATCCCTCAGTCACCAATTCTCATTAAACAATATAAAACATGATCTCATTTATCTTCTCTTTCAAACTCTGGCTACGTCGGACTATCGGTTTCATATACTTTGGGATTGTGGCATTTCTATCACTTATGCCGGCCCAGGATCTGCCACATTTAACGGTATACGCGGGATTCGATAAATTAGTTCATTTCAGCATGTATCTCGGGGCAGCAATACTGGCATGCTGGAGCATGGATTTGGGTCTGAAACGGGTGCGGCCGCTTTATTACCTGCTTGCAGGAGTATTTCTGTATGGAGTTTTGATGGAAATCCTGCAAAGGACTATGCATAACGGCCGCAACTTTGAATTCAGGGATATGATTGCAAACCTTACTGGTGCGGTTGCAGGAATACTTGTGTACAGGTATCTTGAAAAGAAGAGAATAGAACTTGCTGATAAGTCGGGGAACATCTGAGAAAGAGGAGTTTCAGCGAATTTCGATCAAAAAAGAACTCAAGCGGATTTCGTAAAAAAAAGTTCACGCAGATTTCGCAGAAAAAAGGATAGCGCAGATGGCGCAGAAAAATGATATCACGCTGATGTTGCAGGCAAAAGAGTTCACGCAGATTTCGCGGGAAAAAGGATAGCGCAGATGGCGCAGAAAAATGATATCACGCTGATGTTGCAGACAAAAGAGTTCACGAAGATTTCGCAGAAAAAGAGTTCAAACAGATGTAACAAAAGAAATAATTAATCTGTGTGAATCTGCGTTACTTCTCTGCGCAATCTGCGTGAAATAATCTGCGTAATCTGTGTGAAATTATAAAACCATAAGTTGAAATACATCTATTATAAATCCTTCTTTTATGGATTTACCTGAAAATGAAATTTCATATGCAATAAGAGGGGCAGTTTTTAAGGTATACAATAATTTAGGGCCGGGGCTGCTTGAATCGGTATATGAATTAGTACTTGCACATGAGTTAGAAAAGGCAGGTCATACTATAAAGACTCAGATAGGAATCCCACTGATTTACGATGGTATAAAAATAGAACAGGGCTTCAGACTGGATATTCTGGTTGATGATTTAGTAATAGTTGAAGTTAAATCAGTAGAAGAATTGAACCCTGTACATTTTAAACAACTTACCACTTATCTTAAATTAACAGGAAAAAAGCTCGGACTACTTATTAATTTTAACACTGGCGATATTAAGCGTTCGATAAAAAGGATAGTCAACGAACTGTAGAATAAAGGATTTTACACTGATATCAAAAAAAAGTTTCACGCAGATAACGCAGAATAAAGGATTCATGCATATGACGCTGAAAAAAGATTGCCCTGATGTCGCAGAAGTAAATTACAAAGGCCTCGCTTATAAATAAGGAAAATCTGCGTAGATCTGCGTTTATAATTTGCGGAATCTGCGTGAAATAAAAAAAGTCTTTTATGAAAATACTGAAACTATCAATTCTGATTTTAATCTTTCTTTCCTCCTGCCCTATTTACGCCCAGACAGCCTACCAGCATATCAGCGATGAAAATATTTATAATTTCATTGACGATCTCGCTTCGCTCCAGGTAATTGACGCTAATACTGCCGTTAAACCATACAGCCGTGAACAGATTGCAAAATGGCTTACCCAGGCCGACGAACAAAAAGATAAGTTGAGCAATCCACAGCAAGCACGGTTGCAAATCTTTATTCAGGAATATGCTCTGGAAGCAGGTCATTTAAAAACAGGGAAAGCTACACTTTACAGGAAAGACAGTACTCTTTCCGCTCATCTACTCCCACCAGAAGTTACCTGGAGCGACCCACTTTTCCGAGCTGTTATCCGCCCGGTTTATGGTATCAGATATTTCAGCAGTACAAACCAGAAATTCTACCAGAGTTATGGCGGGCTCGAAGGAATAGGCTATGTTGGCAGTAAATGGTGCGGATATGCCAGCCTGCGCGATAATCATAATAGTTATGAACCATTGGCCCGTCCAACCTATTTCACCCAGGAATCAGGGGGGCATTTAAAAGGGAATGATTATAGTGAAATGCGAGGAGGGCTCACTTATACGTGGAAATGGGGCAATTTCGGATTGATAAAAGATCACCTGGAATGGGGCGATAATAATAATGGAAGTAATATACTCTCAGGGCATACGCCTTCATTTGCCATGATAAAGCTTCACCTGAACCCGGCAAAATGGTTCGAATTTGAATATTTTCACGGATGGCTGGTATCGCAGGTCATCGACAGTGCAAACTCGTATACTACTTCCAACGGATACAGGGCAGTTTTCCGTCGGAAATATATGGCCGCCAATATGTTTACATTTAAACCATTTAAAAGGCTGAATGTATCGATTGGCAACTCAATTATTTACAGTGATGTTCCTGTACAACCGGCTTACCTTATCCCGTTTCTTTTTTACAAGTCGGTGGACCATACACTCAACAGCGGAATTGAGAATTCGAACTCACAGGTGTTTTTTAACATTAGCTCGAGGCAGATAAAGCATGTTCACATTTTTGTATCCATTTTTGTGGATGAATTTAACAGTGAGCGGGTTACTGATCCCAAACGAACCAATTTCGTCAGCTATAAGGGAGGTTTCTCAGTGACAGGATGGCCTTTAAAAGATATTTCATTTGCTGCGGAAGCCACACGAACAACACCACTTACCTATAAACACAGGATTCCGGCTACCACATATGAGAGCAACCTGTTCAACCTGGGGCATTATATGAGAGACAATTCACAGGACTTTTATGCAGTTGTGCGGTATTCGCCCTGGCGGACCTTGCAGCTTAAGGCAAGTTACCTGATGGCTGTTCACGGAAATGAGTATCAGTATGATATAAATGGACCTGTAGTGGTTGATGAATTTCCTGTACTTAAAGATAAAACCTGGACTAACAATACAATTTCCTTCAGGGCCGAAATGCTGCCAATAACCAATATCCGTGTATTTGCAGAATATTCGTACAGTAAAATTATAGGGTATGATGTGGATGGGAAAACGGCGCAGTATTATGAAAACCTTTATACTCCTCAATACCTCCACGGCATTACTAATACGGTGATAGTTGGGTTTGGGATGGGGTTCTGATAAGGGATTTCACGGGCAAAAAGGTCTCACGCAGATCTCGCAGATAGAAGAGTTTCACGCAGATTTCGCGGATAAAAAAGTTTACGCTGATTTAGCAGAAAAAGATTATGCTGATATCTGTGAGAAAAATAATTCTGCGTTAAGCTGCTTTAAAAATCGGCGTAATCTGCGTGCATAAATCTGAACTTTCTGTTTGAAATAAATTACGTATAAACTAAAACTATTCTATCTTCGTAAATTCAAAATTCCTACTTGTTAAGCTAAACCATCCCTTCCCCCTATCTCTCATACTCTCAGTCTCTCAGCCCCTTAGTCCCTCAGTCTTACCTGCTCACCCGCTCAGTATCGCCAGTCAATGATCGTTCAAACCAATAATAATATCTTAACTAAGGACCAGGAAGATGCCATCTCTGCATTTCTTTCTTCCCAGCCAGGCAATACAATATTTCAGTCCCCCGATTTTTATAATTTTTACCTATCAGTTAAAAACTTCACACCCTATTACCTCCTGCTTTACGATGATAAAGAGCATATAGCCGGAGTGATGCTGGCTGTAATTATCAGTGAAACAAAAGGACTTCTTTCGATAATGAGTTCACGATGTGTAGTTTATGGCGGCCCCATAGTTCAGAATGATAACCCTGAATATCTTTCAAAGCTTCTGAATTCGTTAAATACTTCTATAAGTCGACTCACAATATTAACCCAGTTCCGGAATTTCAGAATTTGGGATGAAAATTCGATAAGGGTATTCAAAAGCAATGGCTTTATTTTTCACGACCATTTGAACCTGGTAATTGAGAACAGGAATTCCAACACTACTTTGCAGGAGATGAGTCCTTCGCGTCGCAGGCAACTCCGGAAAGGCATCCAATCTGGCGCGGTGCTGAAACCTGCTACCAGCATTGCCGAGGTAAAAGAACTATATGATATTCTGTTCAATCTATACCGTGAAAAAGTAAGGAAACCCTTACCCAAATGGCCTTTTTTCGATCAGTTTTATAGCCAGCTTGTTCTCGCAGGAAAAGGGATAATATTATTGGTATATTATAACGAAAAGATTATCGGAGGAATTGTGTCACCGGTAACCCCGGGTAAAACCATGTACGAGCTATATATCTGCGGTCTTGATAAAGAATATCCTCAGCAATATCCGAGTGTTCTGGCAACCTGGGCAGCCCTGGATTGGGCGGCAAAAAACAATATCCCACATTTCGACTTCCTGGGATTAGGTAAACCGGAAATACCTTACGGAGTGCGCAATTTCAAATTAAGGTTTGGTGGAGAGCAGGTTAACTTCGGAAGGTTTGGCAGACGAAATTATAATATAATGTATTTTATAGCGGAACTGGGGTATAATATATTGCGTAAGTTTAACAGGATATAGGGAGACTTAGGGACTAAGGGACTAAGGGACGAAGGGACGAAGGGACGAAGGGATGGAGAGACAGGGAAACGAAGGCGAGAATGGTTCCAAAAAGGCGGATACTGACAAAAAAGTATTTAAATTAATAAAATTAAATGTGTCTTGGTCCAAAATCGAAAGTCACTTAATCATAATGTTTTGCATCAATATAAATATCAGAACGAGACGATTTTTACGTGATTTATAATAGGATTTTAATTAATTAAAACGTTTAGCCAACCAGAAAAGTGGTTTATTAGCAGTAGTTCCCACAGTCTCCTTGTCCCTCAGTCCCTCAGTCTCCCAATCCCTCAGTCTCCCACTCACTTAGTCACTCCATCTCTCCTCCTGAACTTCTCAACCCACCATACCCATAATCCGAAGAGAACTACATAAAAGAAAGGACGTAATATCCAGGTGTGGCAAAATGAAAAATATTCCGGCTTCCATGCCATGATCTCCGACAATACAACGATGCGGAAAACATTTGTAGCAAACATGGCAAAAAAGCCAAGTGGGATAAACCACAATTTATGTTTCCATGGCCCGGGAAATAAAACAAACAGTACTATAACCTGGTAAAACTGTTTAAGTCCGGAGCAACTGTTATTTACAATTATACCATGCTGATTCTGGAACCACATGCTGTTGATCGGCCTGGTGATAATTTCCATACCGAGTATATTCTGATTGATCCATAGACTTACAGCATAAACAGCATAAGCTAACCAGCTTGCTGAATTTGCAACAAAAGGTACCGACATGATTTCAGCAGAAAAATACCTGAAAACCAGGTGAAAGCCATAAGTAATCAGGGTAAAAAGAGTAATATCAACCACAAAACCATAGCGGCCTTTTTCCAACTCACGATACTGATTGATATATTTGCTAGCCATAATTTACTTCTATTTGAACACAAAAATAAGACTATATTTTTATAAAACAAGAGATGGCATTCCCACTGGATTATTATAACAGAATCGTGTAATTTATCAACCAGACATTCCTGTAAAGGATTAAAGCAAAGAGTCCAGCCTGATTGCAACGAAGTGAACCGTCACACTGATCGCGCTGAAAAAAGAAATGCTTTTCCCACTGATAAGAAATCTGCCGTAATCCAGGTAAAGTACTGTAACAAACACTTCATTTAAAAAGAGCTTCGGCTCTTTTTTTATTGGAGTGTAAAAAGATTAAAATGATTTAGAAAAAAAGGTTATTGCCTATCTCGTTACCTAAGTATTTCAAGCAGATCACGCAAAAAAAGGAAGTAACGCTGATTCCGCTGATAAAAAATCTGCGTATATCTGCGGATCAATCTGCATAAATCAGCGTGAAATAAAAAAAAATCCTTACAGAAAAATCTAAATAACAAAAACAAAAAAGGGTTTCAAACTTTATGTCTGAAACCCTTGTCAATGTTGTGGGAGCACATGGATTCGAACCAAGGACCCTCTGCTTGTAAGGCATAATTTTATCTTTCTTTTGATCATTCTTGTTTATTCATGTTTTTTAACATGCTAATAATCAATATTTTATTTTCTTTTTCTTGTTTTTATTTTCCTTTGTTATTTCTTTTTTGTACCTTTATGGTCGCATTTATGGTCGCATTTTAATACTGATATTATGATAGAAAACACAGCAACAGTGAACTTTGTAATAGAAGGAACCAAGAAAAACAAGGATGATAAGTACCCTGTAAAGTTAAACATTTATTACAAAGAGGGAAAGAAAAAATATGGTATTAAGGAATTTGTCACTAAAGCTGAATGGGAAAAGCTTTTAGCACCCAACCTTCGCGATACCGATTTAAAGGCACTCAAAGCCAGGTTAAACGTCACTAAGGCCAAGGCCGAGAAGATTATTGCAAACCTCCACCCATTCTCAATTGTCGCTTTTGAGGAAGCTTTTTACCAGCGCAGTTCTGTTTCAAGCGAACAGCACCAGTCGAAACTATCTTATTGGTTTGATAGGTACATCAATACACTGAAAGAGAACGACCAGATTGGTACTGCCATAGGTTACAGGACAACCATTAATTCAATAACGGAGTTCAGGAAAAATCTTACCATCTATGATATTACACCTGAGTTCTTGAGTTCCTATGAAAACCATCTGGCTAAAGCTGGTAAGTCAGTGACTACAATCAGCATGTACATGCGGCAACTTAGAGCTATCCTTAACCAGACGATCAACCAGAACATGTTGTCCTCGGACAAATACCCATTCAAAAAATATCAGGTTCCTGCTGGCAGAAACATAAAGAAAGCCCTTTCTACCGATGATCTTCAAAAGTTACTGGATTATACTACCGAGGACAAAAACAAACAGAAGGCTATTGATTTCTGGATATTTTCTTACCTCTGCAATGGGATTAATTTTACCGACATTGCAAACCTCAAACCAGAGAACATTATGGGCGATTACATTTATTTTAATCGTCAGAAAACCATCCGGACCAAAAAGAAAGATTTGCGCCCTATCAAAGTCGGGATGAATCCGAGAGCATTTGAAATTATTGACCGGCAAAAAAACACAGATCCTGGAAACCCCTATTTGTTTCCCATTTTGGAAGAAGGATTAAACGCGGTTACCATCAAGCACAGGTGCCAGCGTTTTATTAAATGGGTAAACAAACACATGGAAGACATTAGGGTTGAAAAGGAAATCGAAATGAAAATCGGGACCTATGCCGCCAGGCATTCATTCTCAACAGTCCTCAAAAGAAAAGGAGTTTCAACTGCATTCATCAAAGAGAGCCTTGGACACAGCTCCGAACTCGTTACTGAAAACTATCTCGACAGCTTTGCCGACGAAGTTAAGCTGGAATATGCTAACTTGCTCACTCAATTGAAATAGGTTTTATATGGAAGTCAAGATATTGGATAGTATTCTGCATGGTTCATTGAAACCGTGGAAAATTGACATCTCCAATACCAGGAGATTTACAGAAATAATCAAATCAGCTAAAGCAACTCCCCTTGGGACTAATACAGAATTGCTCTCTTACCTTCTGACAATTTTAACGGATTACCCTACACTGCAAAAAGTAATAAGGGATGAAACCACAAACA
>CAIWMA010000447.1 GCA_903913645.1 uncultured Bacteroidales bacterium
CTTGTAGTTTCAGAAAAGGGTTATGGCAAGCGTTCGGATCTTGAAGATTACAGGGTGACAAACAGGGGCGGAAAAGGTGTTAAGACCATTAATGTTACTGATAAAACAGGAAGCCTGATTGCAATTAAAAATGTTACCGATACCGACGACTTAATGATTATCAATCTGTCAGGGATTCTTATAAGGATGGGTGTCAGTGATCTGAGAGTTATGGGCCGGGCAACACAAGGAGTGAGGCTCATAAATCTTAGAGAAGATGACGGAATAGCTGCAGTAGCAAAAGTTGAGTGTGAGTTAGAAGACGAAGAAATTGAAGAAGTAGAAATGATGGAAGCAATGACAACTGATGAATTTGACCAAATACCTGATGAATCAGAAGAACCAGAAAATCCTGGTTCAACTATTGAAGAATAAAATCCCAATAAATAAAACAATAAAAAATAACTAAAGCAAATTCAAATTTAAAAAGTTAAGGAAATGAAAAAAAATCTTATTTTATTTGCCCTAATTATGCTGGTAAGTGCAGCGTTTGCTCAATTTAAAAAAGATCAAACAACAGCATACAATGCCTGGATGAAAAAGGATTTAGCAAAAGCAAAAGAAGCTATCGACAAAGCAATTACTTATCCTGAAGCTGCTACAGATGCCAAAGTTTGGTTCACCCGAGGAAATATTTACTTGGATATTCAGCAACTTGCCGCCAATAAGGGGAAAATTAATGTTGGAATGACAAAAATTGAAGTTTATGGAATACTTGGTGAACCCAATTCAGTTAGTAAGACAACCACAAATGGAGGTCAAAATGAATTACTTTTCTACACTGACATAAACTCAACAATTAATATCAACGAAAATGGGAAAGTTGACTATATTAACGAGATGTCTGGTGAAGAAGCAGTTAAGTCACCTATGGTGCCTAATGCTCTAGATATTGCATTTGAAGCATTTTCAAAAGCTGGCGAATTGGACACCAAAGAGAAGTATAAATCAGACGTAGCTGCAAAAATTAAAGTAATTGGAGGAGAGTATTTTAATGAAGGAATCACATTTTTTCAACAGAATAACTTTGATGGCGCTATACCATACTTTGATAAAGCTATCAATATTGCAAAGAATAATCATGTAATTGATACTCTTGCAAATTATGGTTCGGCATTGTGTTTTGAAAAGAAAGCCGCTTCAGATAAAGCGTTTCTTGATAAAGCCATTGAAAAATACCAATTCCTGGTTGATGTTAAAATGAAGGAAATCAGTATATATACTTCATTAGCTAATCTTTATAAAGATAAAGGTGACATTGATAAAGCTACTGCCATCTTAGATCAGGGTAAAGTTTTGTACCCGGGTAACAGTGATCTTATTATTACCGAGGCAAATATCTATATTTCAACAAATAACCATGCAAAAGCTGTTTCCAGCCTCATGATTGCCAAAGAGAAAGAGCCTAAAAACGTTTCTGTTCTATATGCGATAGGGGTAACCTACGATTTGTTGAAAAACGACTCTAAACTTCCAGATGATGAACGACTGAAATATTTCAATGCAGCTATTGATGGTTATAAAGAAACTATTGCTGTTGACCCAAATTATTTTGACGCATTATTCAACCTCGGCGCAATATATTATAATAAAGGTGGTGATGTTATAAATGAAGCAAACCAACTTCCTATAAATGAAACCGCAAAGTATGATAAAATGCTTGCAGATGGGAATAATTATCTCAATATGGCTTTGCCTTACCTGGAAAAATGTCAGGAACTTCAACCTAAAGATAAAGCTACACTGGTATCATTGAAAGAAATTTACACCCGTTTGAATCAGAAAGAAAAATTAATGGGAGTAAACGATAAGCTTAACAGCCTGTAACTCCAGAAATAGAAGATTGAAATAGAAGAGCCCACTTTTACCGGGTTCTTTTATTTTACATTTTCTATTTAACATAATATTAATTATGGGCTAAATTCATTATTCTTAAAATACCACATTTAGCAGCAATATATTCATAATACGGATATCAAGTCAATTTATTCTAGTGAATAAAAATGTCTTTGTAACTTCATGAATGATCTTAAAAAAAGAAAACTAAAGTTGTGATTTCAACTCTATAAACAATTATATTTCAGTGCTTTGCGAAAGTAAATCCGTATAAGGCAAATCCAGTTGCTTGATATCCTGGATAGCACTGCCGGCGATTCCTTTAATTGAGCCATGCATATCAATCGTATTGTTTATCACTTTCTCGAGTTGTTTTTCACGCATTTTCCATATTCGTTGCATTGCTCGTTTTTCACTGTCAAGGTCGGCTTGCATTTGTGTAAATCCTTCTACAATTGCTTCAACCTGCATATGGAAAGTATTACTTGTAAGGAAATCATAAAGTAGAACCATTTTATCTCCTTTATTTTCCTGCGATACCATGGCATTGCTAATCTGAATTATGGTTTCACGAAGGACTTTACACAATCCTTTGAACTCATCATATGTACATATCCAGATACCATCTTTTAACCCCATACGAACCAGATCCGATGGCAAAACTTCTGTAACAAGTACACCAATGTTAGCGCTTTTATCCCTGATGTCACTCTTGAACTTTTCGATCCAGCTTGGCTGAAAGTCTTTTGTACGCTTGCTTTCATAATATATGGTTCCACAATTTTGCCTGGTACGCGTGTTTACCGTCTGTATGCAATCACCACCACGCACGCCTTTTTTAATCTCGGTAATTGTATCAAGAGGAAAACTTGCTGCCAGCCATTCCTCAATGGCTAATTCCTGAACTTCACCCTGCAATTGCATAGAGCCCTGCTCCTGCTTCCTTTTCATCTCCTCAGTAAGTCGTTTCTGATCCTCCAGCTGCTTCTGTAATTCTTTTATGGCCAATTCATTACGATCCTGTTCGCTTTTCCTGATCTTTTCCTTTTCTTCGCTAAGTTTTTGATTCAGAGAACGTTCAGCTTCAGCCATTACGTTTTCCTTCATTTCATCTTTTTCACGTTTCAGGCGTTCAATTTCAGCTTTACTCCTGCTGAGTTCTTTCAGCTTTTCGGATTGCTCGAGCAACTCTTTTTGCATGATAGCAACCTGCTCCGATTGCTCCTCGGTAAGCTTTATTTTGAGTTGCTTTTCTATTATCTGGCGTTCTTCTTTCAGTTTCGACTGCAGCTTTTCCTGGAAAAGCTCATTTTACTTTTGCTTCTTTTTTTCAAATTCTTCCTTCTGTGCATTCAGCAAATCGAGTTCGGCATCGTATTTTTTCTTTTCTTCGGCTAACTGCGCCGTATATCGCTTTTTAAAGTCATCTTCAAGCTGATGATAAAGAATTTCATTTACATTTATTTCAGTACCGCAATTCGGACATTCAATTTTCGTTTCCCGCTCCATATGATTGCTAATGTGATATTTACAATAATTACACAGATTTAAAACCAGTGCCTTTTTAAACCACTAACTTACAAAAAAAGCTCCGCATAGCGAAGCTTATTTGATAATAAGTCTGACGTGATTAAATTCTATTTTGGCTGAACGATTACCAGTCTGAATATTTGTGTACCGGGATTTGTAGTCTGACCGTCATTTTCATAATATTCGATCGAGAAAACACCTTGTTTCATCCTGTAAAAATAACCTCCCTGGAATTGATACTGATCTGTCTGGTTATAAAAATAGACCGGAACCGGTATCCACGAATCTCCAGATTTCATATACAGGCTTACCATGCCATTCTGGATAACATTACTGGTAAGTTCAGGGAAATTTAGATCAACATAAAAGCCATATCCCGCAACCTGCCAGGTTCCAAGTTCCTGCCATTGTGCTGTTTGTACATTAAAATCAACTGTCGACATTTCAGCATTTCCACCTATATCTTTTGTGCAGGAAACTGAAAATAATGTGAGGGCCAGAATTGTAATAAAAATAAGTCTTTTCATAATATTGTGGTTTGGAGTGTATAAATCAAAAGTAATCAATAATCATTCCAGAAACAAGAAATTTGTTTGCCTTTTCCTAATATTATCATTTATATTCGTCAAATTTATTCTGATTAATATTTTGTATATTTACTGAGCAAATTGAAGCTGGTACAATGAAAATCTTTCGACGTATACTCTTTTTTATACTCTGCATTGCACTGATATTAACAAGTATAGGATTTATACTCCCAAGCAAAGTTCATGTGGAACGAAGGCTTTTAATGAATGCAACGCAAAAGACAATATTTAACCAGATTAACACATTGAGAAACTGGACTAAGTGGTCGCCATTACTTCAAGTGGATACTGCTATGAAACTTAGTTTTTCAGGGCCTGAATCTGGTGTCGGTTCTTCTTTATCATGGTTGAGCAGCAATAAAGATGTTGGCGAGGGCTGTTTGTCAATTATTTCAAATGTTTCTCCGGAATCCATAGAATTAATTTATGATTTCGCTGAAAAAGGCAAATCAATTGGGAAATTCCAGTTGGTAAAGGAAAATCAAAAAACTAAAGTTATATTTAGTATTGACAGCGATCTGGGGTTGAACCCTGTTTCGAGGTGGTTTTGCCTTTTTTCGGATCGTATGATTGGGCCCGATATTGATCAGGCCTTACTTAATCTCGAAGAAACTGTACAAGACACAAAAGGCCTGTATGGATATGAAATAATTAATTTTGTAGCGCCTGCCCGGACAATGATAAGCATCCGGGATACTTGTTCACCCGAAACTGTTAAGCTCAAGCTTCCTGTGATGTACAGAAAACTTTCACTGTTTTTAAAATCCAAAAGCCTCTCCCCTATTGGTAATCCTGTAGCCGTTTTTCATAATTTTACAAACCGGAATTTTGATTTCGAAGCAGGATTGCCGGTTCAAGGCATCATTTCAGTTCCTGAAGAGCTGAAATGTTCAGGAAATGTTGCTCAAAGAACATTAATGATTAAATATATTGGCAGTTATAAAACGATTACAACAGCCTATAAGGCATTACAAACCTATATGTATAATAACGACTTGCAATTGAATGGCCCGGGTTGGGAAGAATATATTACCAATCCCACCGTTGAAGCTGACTCAACCATGAGGCAGACAAATATTTATTACCCCATCAGGTAATTTAAAATTATTCGTTCTAAATTTTAGGATAAAATTTCAATTATTTAGAATAATACATTAAATTGCATCAATAATTATTAATCTCCTGAATACTAAATACCGACCGGAAAAGATGGATAATATAGATAAGTTACCAAAGATAGTTGAACAAGACTCCTGGCTCGAACCAGCAACAGCTGATATTATAGCAAGGCATAACAGGTTTACTTCAAAGCTAAGCTATATCGAATCAATTTCGGGCGGCATAGAACAATTTTCGAAGGCTTATGAGTATATGGGAATAAACTTTCTTCCTTCTGAGAATTGCTGGGTTTACCGCGAATGGGCACCTGCAGCGCATGGACTATTTTTAACCGGAGATTTTAACCACTGGAATTCATATTCGCATCCGCTTCAAAGAACTGAAAATGGAATTTGGGAAATAAAATTAAATGCGGAATACTATAAAACTGTATTTACACATGAAAGTAAGGTTAAAGTATTGGTTAAAAGTGCAATAGGCGACCAACTCCGGATCCCTGCATACATCCGCAGAGTTGTTCAGGATGAGGATACAAAGAATTTCAGCGGGCAACTCTGGTTTGCTCCTGAATTTGATTGGGGCAACGATCATTTTGATATAAAAAAGTTTGGCGACCTGTTTATATACGAGGCTCATGTTGGCATGGCACAGGAAAAAGAAGGCCTTGGTACCTATATAGAATTTACTGAGAAAATTCTTCCCAGAATCAAGAAAGCCGGGTATAATGCTGTTCAACTTATGGCCATACAGGAGCATCCTTATTATGGCTCTTTTGGCTATCATGTTTCAAGTTTCTTTGCACCTTCATCGCGGTTCGGAACTCCCGAAGACCTGAAAACCCTGATCACCACTGCCCATAGCATGGGAATTGCAGTGATAATGGACCTGGTACATTCGCATACTGTAAAAAATCTTAACGAAGGTCTTAACTTATTCGACGGCAGCGAAACCCAGTATTTTCATCAGGGTGCCAGGGGCGAACACCCGAACTGGGATTCAAAGTTATTTGATTATGGCAAAACTGAAGTGTTACAGTTTCTCCTATCGAACATCCGGTTTTGGTTGAAAGAGTTTCATTTCGATGGATTCAGGTTTGATGGCGTTGGATCTATGCTATATTTTCACCATGGTGATGAACCCATTGACACACTGGATAAATATTTTAACCAGGGAGTTGAGTATGATGCTGTTACTTATTTACAACTTGCAAATCATGTTAGCCATATTATTAATAAACACGCAGTTACAATTGCAGAAGATGTTTCGGGTATGCCCGGATTAGCTTCACCGATTGATGATGGTGGTATTGGTTTTGATTACAGGCTTGGTATGGGAAATCCTGATTTCTGGATCAAATACTTGAAAGATGTTCCTGACGAAGAATGGAGCATGGGCGAAATGTGGAAAGTGCTCAATGACAGGCTGCCTTATGTAAAGACCGTGACATATTGTGAGTCCCACGACCAGGCTCTGGTTGGAGATAAAACAATAGCTTTCCGGTTAATGGATAAGGAAATGTATTTTAACATGCAATCCTCCGACGAGAATATTGTTGTTGAGCGAGGCGTTGCCTTGCATAAAATGATCAGGCTGATAACAATTGCATTAGGCGGACAGGCTTATCTCAATTTCATGGGGAATGAATTCGGCCATCCTGAATGGATCGATTTCCCTCGCGAAGGGAATGGCTGGAGTTACCTGCATGCGCGCAGGCAGTGGTCACTTATGGATAATCCGCTCTTAAAATATCATTATCTGTCGGATTTCGATCGGGCAATGATAAAAACAATAAAAGATGCTAAACTCCTTGGTACTCTTTATGCTAACCAGATAAATTGCGACGAAAACAACAAATGCCTGATTTACGAAAGAGCAGGATTGATCTTTCTTTTCAATTTTCACACTTCAGAATCTATTCCGGGTTACGAATTTGCTGTGCCTGAACCAGGTAAATACCAGATCATTCTCAATACCGACAATGTGAAATTCGGAGGGCATGGCAGAATTAATGAAGAAATGCTTTATACTACACGTTTTGATGAAGATACTGCTACCAGCCGGTTAAGCGTCTATTCAACGAATCGTACGGCCATCATCCTTAAAAAAATAAAATAAACGACTGGAGAAAAATAATTGTTTGTTAATTTATCTAAAACAATATGTTTTTTTATTTTTCTTCCGTATAATTGCGTCAATTTTTAGAATAAAATCATCCCAGACAATGCAAAATAACCGTAAAAAGCTGATAATCAACTACGCAAATGTCACTCCTGATTTATTGGAAGCCATTCGCAAAAAATATCCACTTGGCTGGATCAACCATACCATTAAGGTGCCCTTATCCGGCGGCGCTTTCTTTTTTGCTATAACCCTTGATACAGATGAAGCAAGCTATCTGATTAAAGTCCCTGTGAAAATAGATACTAAATCAGATAAAGATGAAGACTTCTTCGATTCTGCTCTTGATTTAAAAGAAGGTGACGAGAGAGAAGAAGATGAAGACAAAGAAAAATCCGGTGAAAAAGAAGCAGAGGAATAGACATTTTTCTCTCTTAACATCTTTTAACAATCATTTTATGGGATTATTTATAAGATAATTCTACTTTAGCCCCTGTAAAAAATCAAACTGCATTTTTTTCTACATAATTAAAAAACAATGATAAGAGAGGTCCATCACCTCTCTTTTCTTTTTTATATTAAATCCTTTCCAATTCCATTTATTTTAATACTTCCTGATGATTAATCATCAGGATTGCGCAAGTTTATGCACCACCTTTAGGTTGTTCAAACATGTTAAACTCGGATGTTAACCTATATGCATACTTAATTGGCTTGAATAGAATTAACCAACCAACACATTAATTTCGGAATAGCGGTATTTGGTATAAACAACCCTTTTGGTTATGGCAAGTGCTAAAGTAAGAGTGCCGATTCTGCCAATATACATAGACAGAATAATAATTGATTTACCCGCAAAACTTAACGAAGAAGTTATCCCTGTAGATAATCCGACAGTTCCAAAAGCTGATATCTCTTCAAAAAGCAAGCCCAGGAAACTTTTATCAGGTTCAGTAATCGACAATGCAAAGGTTGAAATAAAAATTAAAGAAATCGAAAACAAGGCTATTGAATAGGCCCTGCTGATGGTATCGCCCGAGATTGTGTGTTTTACAATTTCAACATTTTTTCGTCCTTTTATGGTACTGATGGCAGAACGAATTATAACTGAAAAGGTTGTTGTTTTAATACCACCTCCGGTCGAACCTGGTGAGGCTCCTATAAACATCAGGAACATCATGAAAATAAGGATTGGTTGCCCTAGGCGGGTAAAATCTACTGTATTATATCCTGCTGTCCGGCAGGTGACTGATTGAAATATCGAAGAAACAATACTGCCATATACACCATATCCTTTTATTGTATTATCATATTCAACAAGGTAAAAAACAACTGCCCCAGCCACAATAAGAATCACAGAAGTATACAGAGCTATCCGCGAATGTGTCTGAAGTCTTTTCCATTTCACCTTTCGGCGCTCCCTGATATTCCGTATACCGAAAACATCTTCCAGTACAATAAATCCAATCCCGCCAAGAAATATCAGAGCCGCAATAACCAGCTGCAGGTTATAGGCATGCCTTACAGTAATGTCGTAAAGATTATCAGTAAACAGGCCGAAACCGGCATTGTTAAAAGCCGAAACAGAATGGAAAATTGAAAAATATAACTTCTCCCCTATTCCTCTGAGTATCATCTCATTTGGCCATGTTATAAAAAGTAATACTGCACCAGTTAATTCAATAAAAATGCTGTAGAGAAAAATCTTTCGTAACAGTTCCCTTGTATTACTTAATTTGTCGGTTGAAACCATGTCTTTAATCAGTGACTGCATTTTTACACCAGCTGAATTGCGGTAAAAAGTTGCAAACAAGGTAGCGAATGAAATAATGTTCAAACCGCCAACCTGGATTAATAGCATAATAATAGTTTTGCCTTTTAACGTAAAACACAAAGCTGTATCCACTACCACCAGCCCGGTAACACAACATGCACTGGTTGAGGTAAATAAAGCATCAATAGGACTGATACCCAATACAGTCATTTCCGGTAACAATAATAATCCTGCTCCGGAAAGTATTATGAAAATAAATGATAATGCAAGCAATCCTGATGGTCCGATGTGAATATAATCAATAAACCTTCCGGCTTTCCCAATTTCGACTGCAATGATCAGGAAAAAATAGAATTGAATGAAAAGGTTATAATAGGTATGGATTCCGGGAAAACCGATTCCTACCATAAATTGTTGTACCAGATGGACACCTGTAATTATACTAATGAATTGATCAACAGCTATTAGCAGTAATAATATTGCTTCAAATCTGTTGTCTTTTATAAAATCAACCGGGTGAAAATCGTAAAATACACGGAGTAAAAATTTCAGTACATAAAATATAAGACTGAACTCTATAATGGATTCAGTAATCCGCAGGTTATAAGGTGTTTTTGGAAACCCATGCTGGTATATTATTGCAGTTATTGCTACTATAGATACAATAATACTTGCCACATGTAAGGACCTGACAACATAGGATTTATGGTCGTAGAGCCTGATATTGATGGATTCCCTTATCCTGTTGATACTGTCTTTGAGCATGTTTTAGGTGTTGATTTCAAGAAACCTGTCTATATCATTAACATGTCCGAAAATTACAAGCCTGTCGGTAGCCTGCAACGATTGCTTCGAATCAGGAACGCCAATTATATGATGTTCAATAGTTTCCTTGCCATCCTTGGTTATTCTCAGTTCTTCTTTCACCGTAATTAAACTGAGTTTATATTTGTCACGAAGGTCAATTTCGCCAAAAGTTTTATTGATACAGTTTTTGGGGCTCAAAAGCTCAACCACGCGATGGTTATCAGGTAGCTGCAAATAACTCACTATGCTGGGATTCAACATTCGTTCAGCAACAATAATCCCAACCTCTTCTTCGGGAGACAATACTTCAGTAATACCCATTTTTTCGAGTATGATGCGCTGAGCTTCACCATTTGCTCGGGTAATGATCCGTTTCACATTTAAGTCAAGAAGTATTGACGCACAAAGTAAACGCTGCTCGAAATCGGAACCGATTGCAACTACCACGGCATCAAAATCTTGGATACCTTGGCCTTGTAAAGCCCTTTTATCCGTTGCATCCAGGGCAACAGCATAGGCTACATCATCACCAATACTATCAATTATTTCAGAATCGCTGTCAATTGCCATTACTTCATAACCCTTTGCCGAAATAGCCTTTGCAATAGCTTTGCCAAACTGACCTATTCCGATTACAGCATATTTATTACCTGCCATAGTATAGCGATATTTTAAAAGATAGCAAATTTACACCGAATACAACAGAAATATCAATACCTGTTAAAATATCCTAAATATGTTGAATATAATTTCCAGGCAGATGATAATCAAAAATTAATTTAAAATTTAAGGAAGGTATATCAGTATTTTTGGAAGGAACAAAAAAAATCCCGCTTTCGCAGGATTTATTGTTAAACTTTTGTTGACTGATTAGTTAAGTACAATATAACAGGTTTTGAAATTGGAACAATGCATAACCTGTAATGCCTTTGAATAACTAATCAACATCTTCACTGCCTGGAGGCCGGGCGTTAAATCCCTGTTATTGTTTGTTTTGGCTTTTAGTGAAGGATCATTAAAGAGAGTAGAGATTTTTATCATCTATTGGGATTTGTTAAACTTTATACCCAAAAAACGTCAAACTTTATCTCTTATTGTATGACCTTTAAAAATATTTTATGTTAGACACTCAATATGATTTCTTTACTATCAATGAGTTTGCGCAGATTGATAAGCGCATACCTCATACGCCCTAAAGCCGTATTAATACTTACTTCTGTTTGTTCTGCGATATCCTTAAAGCTCATATCACTGTAATGTCGTAGCAGCAATACTTCACGCTGTTCTTCAGGAAGATAATCGATAAGTTTGCGAACGTCTTCGTATATCTGATCCACAATCATCTTGTCTTCAATGGAATCATCAACAATCCGGAGGTTATCGAAAATATCGCCATCTTCTGAATTATTGTCAACAACCGGCAATCGCTTTGCTTTGCGGTAGTGATCAATGATAAGGTTGTGTGAAATACGCATTACCCATTGAATAAACTTTCCTTCTTCTTTGTAAATACCTGATCGAAGGGTATTTATAACCTTGATAAAAGCATCCTGAAATATATCATCAGCCAGATGTTTGTCTCTGACGACTAGCAGTATGTATGAGTAAACTTTTTGCTTGTGCCTGTTAATCAGAACCTCAAGACTATATTCATTACCGGCGAGATAGTTGCTTATAAGCTCCTGATCGCTAACAATGGGGGTTGACATGATACCTCCTTATTAATGATTAGTAATAATTACGAGTTTAATAGCGTAGAAATCTGTCGATAATGGGTTCTTTAGGTTTAAGTTAATGAATCAGGAGGTGAAAAGTAATATGCTTAAATAAACAAATATCACTTATGTGATGCAAATATACAAATTATGTTTATTCGAACCATATAATTTATAAAATATATCAAAAAAAACCTTCAGATAAAGTATTAATTATTTGCATATAATTATGAAAATCAATAAAATGCATCTGATTATTATAAAATATTAAGAAATCCAACAATTAAGTATTTGAATGAATATTTACTATTTCCCCGTGTTAATTGTTTGAATTGTAAGTAGCTTTGCAGCTCGTAAAACAGTAAGAGAAGCCTGAACTCCAAACGGAGAGATTACTTTTATTTGATGAATATTTCTATGATTCCTTATAACATTGATGAGTTAGACCCTAAAAAATACATCCTTGTAAAAGGTGCCAGGGTTAATAACCTTAAAAATATTTCAGTTGCTATTACCCGCAATAAACTTGTGGTTATAACCGGATTATCCGGTTCCGGCAAATCGTCGCTTGCTTTTGATACTTTATATGCCGACGGTCAGCGCCGCTATGTTGAAAGTTTAAGTTCCTATGCCCGCCAGTTTCTTGGCAGAATGAGCAAACCTGAAGTTGATTATATAAAAGGAATAGCTCCTGCTATTGCTATTGAACAAAAAGTAAATACACGCAATCCCAGATCTACGGTAGGAACTTCGACAGAAATTTACGAATATTTCAAATTGCTTTTTGCCCGCATCGGTAAAACATTCTCACCTATTTCTGGTGAAATGGTTACACGGCATACTGTTACTGATGTTGTTAATACAATTACTGAGCAGCCGGCAGGAACTTTGGTAATGTTATATAGCCCGTTATCGCCCAAACAGGACAGGACTCTTAAAGAAGATCTTACAGTTGTTCTGCAACAGGGTTTTAGCAGGGTTCTTTACAAGCACAACATATTGAAAATTGAAGATATTCTTAATAAAATTGAAGAATACGGATATGACGATATGTATGTACTGGTCGATCGGTTTACTATTGATCCTGAAGACGATGACCTGTCATCAAGAGCAGCAGACTCAGCACAAACTGCTTTTTTTGAAGGAAATGGAACTTGTTTGCTAAGCCTCACGCAGGATGGAAAAATCCAAAACATGGAATTCTCCAATCGTTTTGAGCTTGATGGTATTACATTTGAAGAGCCTTCAATTCATCTTTTTAGTTTTAATAACCCATTTGGCGCATGCAAAACCTGTGAAGGATTCGGAAGTGTTATTGGTATTGATGAAGACCTTGTCATTCCAGATAAAAGCCTTTCGGTATATGATGATGCAGTAGCATGCTGGAAAGGGGAGAAAATGAGTGAGTACAAGCATACATTGATTACTCATGCTCATAAATTTGATTTTCCTTTACATGAACCCTATTACAAGCTAAGCCACGAAAACCGGAAATTATTGTGGACAGGAAATAAATATTTCGAAGGAATAAACACGTTCTTCGAGATGGTTGAAAGTCAGTTGTATAAAATACAATATAGAGTAATGCTTTCCAGGTATCGTGGCAAAACTGTTTGTCCTGATTGCCTGGGGACGCGATTGCGGAAAGATGCCAATTATGTGAAAATCAATGGGAAATCTATCACCGACCTCGTACTGACGCCAATTGAAGATGCTCTTGTATTTTTTCAAACCATTGATCTTAATGAATATGAACATAAAGTAGCTGACCGGCTATTAGTTGAAATTAAAAACAGGCTAGGTTTCCTTTGTAATGTGGGCTTACCATATCTTACACTCAACAGGTTATCCAACTCATTATCCGGTGGTGAATCACAACGAATAAACCTGGCAACATCTTTAGGAAGCAGCCTGGTAGGCTCACTCTATATACTCGATGAGCCCAGTATCGGACTTCATCCGCGGGATACTCACCTTCTGATTAAAGTTTTGAAAGGATTGCGGGATATGGGCAATACAGTAATTGTAGTTGAACACGAGGAAGAAATCATCAAAGCTGCCGACCAGGTTATTGATATCGGCCCTTTGGCAGGAAGCCATGGAGGAGAACTGGTTTTCCAGGGGACATTCGCCGAAATAATGAAAGATGAAGTCAGTCTTACAGGCCAATATCTGTCTGGGAAAAGAAGCATTAGTTTGCCTGTCAGCCGAAGGCCATGGAATGATTTTATCGAAATTAAAGGTGCCCGCGAGCACAATCTGAAAGGTATTAATGTTAAATTTCCGCTTAAAGCTTTCACCGTTGTGACCGGTGTGAGTGGTTCGGGTAAAACCACATTGATTAAGCGAATATTATACCCGGCATTGAAAAAAATATATGGTGGATTTGGTGAAAGAACTGGCAAATTCGACAGGCTTGAGGGCGATTATAACCTGGTTACAGCTGTTGAGCTTATCGATCAGAATCCTATTGGCCGGTCATCACGTTCAAATCCGGCAACGTATGTAAAAGCTTTTGATGATATAAGAAGCCTGTTTGCGGAGCAGCCACTTGCAAAATTACGAAGTTATAAACCAGGCTATTTCTCATTTAATGTGGAAGGTGGCAGGTGCGAAGAGTGCGAAGGAGAAGGAATTGTAACTGTAGAAATGCAGTTTATGGCCGACCTGCATTTAACCTGTGACAGCTGCAAAGGAAAACGATATAAAGATGAAGTTCTGGATGTTAAATTCCAAGAAAAGACTATTTCCGACATCCTGGATCTTACAATTGAGCAGGCAATAGAGTTTTTTGCGAATACAGTTGAAAAGAATACCAATGCGGCAAGAGTTGCAGCAAAACTCAAACCTTTAGCTGATGTTGGATTAGGTTATCTTAAACTGGGGCAATCTTCTGATACTTTTTCGGGTGGAGAAGCTCAACGGATCAAGCTCGCATCATTTTTAACCAAAGGAAGTAACGACTCTCCTACCCTATTTATATTCGATGAGCCGACTACCGGCCTCCATATGCATGATATCAGCCGCTTGTTGTCAGCATTCAATGCGTTATTGGAAAAAGGTCATACGGTTATTGTAATCGAACATAACCTGGATGTTATCAAAACTGCTGATTGGGTTATTGATCTTGGGCCAGAAGGCGGTGAACAAGGGGGATTTGTATTGTACGAAGGAACGCCGGAAGGACTTTTGAAAACCGAATCATCGCACACGGCTTATTACCTTGGTAATAAGATGTAAATTTAAGAAAAGTAGTAAGAAATTAGATTTTGATATAATTTCTATAGCCAATTTCTATACCTGTGTATTTCCTGAGAAATGATTTAAACCGGTCCTTTATACTCAGATTGCTGAAAGCGATATCATAATCGAATTTCCAGTTCTTCTTATTGATCCGCTCATGCATTACTAATGGATGAGTCCCTTTAAATATTTCGAGGGCATCAATCCCTGAATAATCAAATTCATCGGCTTTCACTACATTCTTTTCGAGCCAGTTGTCAGGATGCCAGAGTTTATGGAAACTTTCCTGCTTACGCTGCATCGCTGACGGATCTTTAACCCAACCATAATGATACATACAAGCATCAGCCGATTTTACGCGGAGTTTCTGATTATCGCCTTTCCTGAATCCCTGTGCATCACGATATGAATATATAATTCCAGACTTACGGATAACCCTGATTTCGTGAGGATACCATTTACTCGACGAACCTACATAATCATAAGAACCGTAAAAATGAAGATAATCAAAAAGTAACCCGTCAACTTCAGGATGATCATTCCATTTTAACATGGCTTTTTTGATAGGTTCCAGGTATTTTTCATGAATAACTTCATCACCCTGGATATAGAAAGCCCAATCGCAATCATCGGCAATCGCATTGTAGGCCTTGTCTGTTTCCAAAGCTAGTACGCGTCCGCCTTCGCGCAAAGAATCATTCCAAACAGTTTTAATTATCCGGATCTTTTCAGGATTGATCTGGCTTATAAGTTCAAGTGTTGCATCATCTGAACTACCTACTGCAACCACAAAATCATCACAAATTGGTAAAATAGAACGTATTGCCTCAACAACCGGGTAATCATAAATAATTGCATTGCGTATAAAAGTAAATCCGGTAACTTTCATTAGTTTTTGAAATAAGTTCGCAAAGTTAATAATTCCGGTCTATGCTATCTGATTTTATCGATTTGAAATAGCTGTATTCGGAATTAACCGGATTTCAGCCTCGGATGTCATTTCCATTTAAATGCCTAAATTTGCACTTTACAAGCGACTATTTCTATGCGAATCCATTATTTTCAGCACAATCATTTCGAAGATTTAGGGTACATCGACGATTGGGCTAATAGCAACAATTTCACGACATCTGTAACCCGTTTCGATTTAAAACCGAAACTGCCTTTGCTACAGGATTTTGATTGGCTGGTAATAATGGGTGGCGCGATGGGTGTTCATGATTCGGATCAATATCCATGGATACCTGAGGAAATTGAATTTATTAAAAAAGCAATTCTTTCTGGGAAAATTGTGATTGGTGTATGTCTTGGTTCTCAAATGATTGCCAGTGCTTTGGGAGCGCGCGTCTATAAAAATTCGGAACCTGAAATGGGTTTCTGGCATATAAAATTTTTGCCATCAGCGCAAAAGGATGATGTTTTCAGGCACTTTCCAAAGGAATTGAATGTTATGCATTTTCATTTCGATACGTTCACTCTGCCAGAAGGTGCGATACTAATGGCTAGCAGCACAGTTACACCGGTTCAGGCTTTCAGGTATAGTACGAATGTTTTTGCCCTGCAATTTCACTCAGAGTTAACAGTATCAAATCTACCCACATTTATTCGGGAACTAGAGACTGAAATTATTCCCGGCCCGCTGGCTCAAAATCCTTACGAAATGCTTCAGAAAATCAATTATTGCATTAGTAACAATGATATCTTTTCGAAGGTCCTGGATGAGATTCTGCAGCTTACCAAATAATTACCTGGGTTGAATAATTGCCCGGTTTCAAAAACACTTTCTGTTTATCCTTTCACAATCGACTAATAATTTACGTTTTTTAACAAATTCATAGTAAATAAGTGATAACTTAACTGTACGCTTAAACAAATAATTACTAAAGTTTTGTACTTTTGCACCCTTTAAACTTGGATCATCAGATTAATATCTATTAACATATAATTTCAAAAACAGCAATCTGTTATGGCTAAATCAAAAGTGAAAAGCGTTTATACATTCGGCAACAAAAAGGCTGAAGGTGATGCTTCGATGAAAAACCTGCTCGGTGGCAAAGGTGCTAACCTGGCTGAAATGAACCTTATTGGTGTTCCGGTTCCTCCGGGATTTACCATCACAACCGAGATGTGCACGGTTTATGTTAAAGAGGGCCGCGAGAAGGTTCTGAAAATGATTAAAAGCGAAGTTGAAGATGGCATCGCTTACATTGAAAAACATATGGGGTCCAAATTTACGGACAGTAAAAATCCTTGCCTGGTTTCGGTACGTTCAGGTTCACGCGCTTCAATGCCGGGAATGATGGACACCATCCTTAACCTTGGATTGAATGACGAATCCGTTAAAGGTCTTGTTAAAAAAACCGGTAACGAACGTTTCGTTTGGGATTCGTACCGTCGTTTTGTACAGATGTACGGCGATGTTGTTCTTGGTCTGAAACCAGTTTCGAAAGAGGACGAAGATCCGTTCGAAGAAATCATCGACCACCTGAAAAAAGAAAAAGGGGTATTGCTTGATAACGACCTTACAACTGAAGACCTTAAGGTATTGGTTGATCGTTTCAAAAAAGCAGTTAAAAAATCAACCGGTCACGATTTCCCAAGCGATCCATGGGAACAACTTTGGGGCGCTATCACTTCAGTTTTCGACAGCTGGATGAACGACCGCGCTATCCTGTACCGTAAACTGAACAACATTCCTGAAGAATGGGGAACAGCTGTAAACATCCAGGCTATGGTTTTCGGTAATATGGGCGACAGCTCAGCTACCGGCGTTTGTTTCAGTCGAGATGCTGGTACAGGCGAAAATATTTTCAATGGCGAATACCTGATCAATGCTCAGGGCGAAGATGTGGTTGCAGGTATCCGTACACCACAGGAAATCACCATCGAAGGGTCAAAACGTTGGGCTAAACTTACTAGCGTCAGCGAAAAAGACCGTAAGAACAACTATCCTTCTTTGGAAGAAACTATGCCTAAACTTTATAAAGAGTTGTTTGATATCCAGAGAAAACTGGAAAAACACTATAAAGACATGCAGGACATGGAGTTCACCATCCAGGAAGACAAACTTTGGATGCTTCAGACCCGTAGCGGAAAACGTACAGGCGCTGCAATGGTAAAAATGGCTGTTGATATGTTCCAGGAAAAACTCATCGACGAAAAAACAGCTGTTTTACGTGTTGAGCCTAACAAACTGGATGAACTTCTTCACCCTGTTTTTAATAAAGCTGCCATGAAAAAAGCCAAAGTGCTTGCTCAGGGCTTACCTGCTTCACCAGGCGCTGCTACAGGACAAATTGTTTTCTTTGCTGATGACGCTGATGCTTGGGCTACCCAAGGGCATAAAGTTATTCTTGTCCGCATCGAAACATCACCTGAAGATCTGAAAGGTATGAATGTTTCTGAAGGAATTCTGACTGCTCGTGGCGGAATGACTTCGCATGCAGCTGTTGTTGCCCGTGGTATGGGCAAATGCTGTGTATCAGGTGCAGGCAGCCTTAAAATCGATTATAAGACACGCACTCTTGAAGTTGCAGGTCTTAAACTGAAAGAAGGTGACTGGCTTTCACTCAACGGTTCAACCGGCGAAGTATTCGAAGGAAAAATTGAAACCGAGGAAGCTGCTCTAAGCGGCGACTTTGGCAAGTTGATGGAAATGGCTGACAAACATTCACGTATGCTTGTCCGCACTAACGCCGACACTCCTCACGATGCACAGGTTGCACGTAAATTTGGAGCAAAAGGTATTGGCCTTTGCCGTACCGAGCACATGTTCTTCGAAGGTGTCAAGATCAAAGCTATGCGCGAAATGATCCTTGCTGATGATGAAGCTGGTCGTCGTGCTGCTCTTGCAAAACTGTTGCCAATGCAACGCGAAGACTTCGAAGGTATTTTCGAAGCTATGGAAGGCTTGCCAGTAACTGTTCGTTTGCTCGATCCTCCTTTGCACGAATTTGTTCCTCACGAAGAAGAAAACCAGAAAGAAATGGCCAAAGAAATGGGCATTTCAGCAAAAGCGGTTAAAGAAAAAGTTGAATCATTACACGAATTCAACCCAATGCTTGGCCACCGTGGTTGCCGTTTAGGAAATACATATCCTGAAATTTCAGAAATGCAGGCCCGAGCTATTATCGAGGCTGCTATGAACCTGAAAAAGAAAGGCATTAAGACTCATCCAGAAATCATGATCCCGCTTACCGGCACACTTACCGAAATGAAAATGCAGGAAAAGATCGTGCGCGATACTGTAGAAGCTGTATTTGCTGAACGTAAGGATCGTATAGATTACATGGTTGGAACTATGATTGAAGTTCCACGTGCTGCCCTCATCGCCGATAAAATGGCTGAATCAGCTGAATTTTTCTCATTCGGAACCAACGACTTAACGCAGATGACTTTTGGTTATTCACGCGATGATGCCGGAAAATTCCTACCTGTTTACCTTGAGAAAAACATCCTGAAATTTGACCCGTTCCAGGTTCTTGACCAGGAAGGTGTTGGTCAACTTATAAAAATGGCAGTTGAAAAAGGACGTTCAACCCGTCCTAACCTGAAAGTTGGTATTTGCGGCGAACATGGCGGCGAACCATCATCAGTTGAATTCTGTCACACTGTTGGAATGAACTATGTAAGTTGTTCACCATTCCGCGTTCCAATCGCTCGTTTGGCTGCTGCACAGGCTAGTATTAAAGATAATTCAGCTCCTGCTAAAGCAAAAAAAGCGGATAAAAAAGATGACGGTAAAAAAGCAAAGAAAAAGTAATTAACTTTTTATTTTGATAGTTGTGAAAGAGGCTGCCGGAAGGTGGCCTCTTTTGTTTGAATTAAATTGCAAATAATTATTTAAAATTTTTATTGCTGATATTTCCTGGGTAATTCATATATATTTGCCGCTCATATTAAATTATATATCTAAACAAAATGATCTTGAATATTA
>CAIWMA010000448.1 GCA_903913645.1 uncultured Bacteroidales bacterium
GAATCCTTTTGATCGGGATTATATAAATTCGGACAATTATCGCATACATCGCCTATCCCGTCAGCATCTTTATCCGCTTGTGTCGGATTTGAAACATTTGGGCAATTGTCACATACATCTCCAACCCCGTCACTATCTGAATCCGATTGATCAGGATTTGAAACATTCGGGCAATTATCGCATACATCTCCGATTCCATCTCCATCTGAATCCGCTTGCGTCGTATTTGAAACATTCGGGCAGTTATCGCATACATCGCCTATCCCGTCACTATCTTTATCTGATTGATCAGGATTTGATACATTCGGGCAATTATCGCAAACATCGCCGACTCCATCTCTATCAGAATCCTTTTGGTCAGGGTTAAAAGTATTGGGACAATTATCTATTCCATCGGAGATTCCATCTCCATCAGTATCAACTAGCAGCGAGGTTACTATTTGTTTATCGGATTTCTCAACTGATAAATGAGATTGCGAAAAAGCCCGGGAAGTAAGAAGTAGATTTGTAAAAAGGATAAGGAGAATTACGCGCAAACTTGTATGTGCTGTTTTCATATTGAAGCGTTTAATAGGTGGTTGTTGCCTTGGAAGTACATGAAATATGGCAGAGCTATCTGTACCTGTATCTGAATTAGTGAAAATGTAAACAAATGTAAAATTTATCCGCTAACAAATGTTCTTTCGTATTCACTGCTTGTGGTATTGGTCTCAGCAATTTATCAATCATAAACTCAGGGATTCCTGTATAGTACAAAACTGCTTTTTGAGCAGGAATACTTTATTTAACTACCGGCCCTGGTATATTCGGTTCAATTATTAACCTCAAATTCACTTGATACGGAGAATGTTTCGCCCTCTTTTGAAACTCCTTCAAAAACGACTTTGTACTTTCCTGGCGTATCGGGTGCTATAAAAACAAATTTTTCAATCTTATTACCTGGTGCCCTCACATCTGGCTTCCAGAGTATAGTGTTCCTGGTATCAGGCTGAAGTGCGGTATAGGCAGCTTTTTCAACACATTTATTCTCAGCCAGGAAGCGGTAATTAACAAAAATACCTGTTGCGGGAAGATCAATACCGGCAAAATTGCCTTTTTTCGAAATGATGCTGATAATTCCACCATATGTTTGTCCGCCTTTAACATAATCCTCATTCACAACTTCAATGTGTGAAATGTTTTGGGGCGAAACAGCCAGTATTTTTGAAGGTTCATCAACGGCAACCCAATCTACTAATACAAGCGGATCGTAAAACGATAAATCGGTTGAACCTTGTATCACGAAATACGATTCGCCTTTGCGTTTACGCACTTTTACCTGGCTTGGTAATTCATTGAAATATTCCTCAAGTGTAGGTAACTGAATGTACTTATCGAGGTAAAGAATGGTTGTTGGTTTACCATAAAAGGAATTCACCTCTTTTTGAGGAATTGTGTTTTCAATAACAATACTCTTGAAATGCGACTCAATCTGAATATTTTGAGCCATATTTAAGGCTGTGAGCCTCTCAGGTTCAGTTAAGGAGAATGGGGGTGAAGGCAAATGGAACGGTGCTGAACAGAAATCATTATCAACCCAAATTTTAACAGCCATTGCAGGGATTTTTTCAGCACAAAGGAATATATCCCGCGATCCGACATAATCAGGTAAAGCAAAGAAAAACCTGCCAAGGCTATCGGTTCTAGCAGCCATAAAATCGCGTCCTTCTCCAATAATTGATAAATTGATTTTTTTATCTGGTATTGGGGTAAGTGACGATGCTTCTGTTAATTTGCCTACCAGCGAAAGCCCGCGTGTTTCGGGATAATATATAGCATCAGCCGTACCTGGCTCTTTAGTTAATGGCTGTGGTAAAGCGGATGAAAGAGAGTTAGCAGGAGCAACAGAAAGACAAAGGCTTCTGATGGCGTTAGCTTTGCTGTTGGGCTGTTGGTAGGAGATTTCAATAGTATCGCGGGGCGAATACACAGCTTTATCTGTGAAAACCGAAAGTGGCTTATTCAACTCAGGTTCCTGGATTTGAGCAATTTCCCCGATTGGTGAATTATGATTGTTATCCGATGCCAATACATCGTTCCTATAAGGATTTATTACTTTGAATTGCTTATAGGCATACGATAAAGGCCCTGATTTGCGCATTTGCCTGGTGTAAGCCCTGAGATAATAAATACCTGTAATCTGATCTTCAGGAATTGTGATGCATCCATCGGTAAGTGCATGATTGATCCGGTATTTTTTACTGGCAATACTATTTCCTTCAGGTGTCACTATTTCGCAGTAAAGTATCCTGCTCAACAATGAATCATAAGTACCATCTGCATTAAATAATGTTCCTGAAAAATGAATTTGTTCGCCGGCAATATAAATGGAACGGTCGGTAAACAGGAAAACCTTCTCCTCTGTTGTGCCAGGCTTACTGAAAATCCTTCCGGCAATAGCAGGACCTGCAATTGCAATAAGTAATAGTAAGAAAAACTGCTGTTTAAATATTTTCATATTAGTTAGGCCAAAATCCGGGTTTTAAAGTTGTTCCGCCAAGAATCAGACAATCAACACATTCGCTGCGAATTACTACGTTTTGATAACCATTGTTATCACCAAATAAATAGGCTGGATACGATGCTGGGCTTATTTGTCTCAATCCATTTTTTAAAAGTATACCCACTTCACAGTGTGGGTTGTAATCAATAGGCAAGTTAACAATTGGGCTGACGAAAATACGTTTTAATTTTACCGATGATGCTCCAAAGAAACCAAGTACGTCCTTGTCTGGGTTAGTAATGTTATGCATATTCCCTTTTACCGGTTGTGGTTGTGCTTCATATAAACCTCCTTGTTGATTGGTGTTTATACGCATTTTCTCCCAGTACGAATAAGCCGCATCGCTCAATGCATATTGCCTGATTAAAAGGCTGTAACCATACTGCAAGCGGGGCGATGAATAATTGTCGACTAAATTCAGAGGGAAACTAACGTATTTATTCTCTGACAGGTTAGTAGTCGAAAGCGTAAAAATATCCTTGGTAAGGGCTGTCCTCCAACATACCATTCTCGAAAAATCCAGTGGAACTACATGATGAATATACCCATTATAAAACCATTCAATAGGGTAAGCAGAGTGGTATTCCCATGTTTCAACAGCCTCAATCCTGTAATTACGACAGGTATAATTTGCACCCTCCATGTTAAGATAAAACTGTATTCCCTTGCCTGGTATTTCGGGGTTAATGCCAGGTACGTCCTGCAAAACATAATACACTGAATCTACATCTGGGCAAGCATTAATCTGGTCATAATCAGAAACAATATTTTCGCCTGATGGTAACCGGATATCCACCCTGAAAGAAGCTCCTTCTTTAAGTTCACTGGCTGGAATTATGGATTCATAATTTCCATTCTTTTCTTCCGTGGCGGGATAAGTATTGCCTTTATCATCAGTTATATTTACAACACAGCCTGAAACCGGTGAACTTACGGGATCTGCAATTTGCGATGTTTTTGAAATGCTGATGCGCTGAACAGTATCGCCCTGGTTCACCTGGCCTGAAACAACAAATTTTTCCGCATCCTTATTCTGAATCAGCGGTTCGTAAGTTTTAATGCAGGATGTCAGCAGCAAAGCGAGCATCGTAATTATTATATGTATGCTATTCTGACGCATAATTCCCTAATTTAAATAGCCAAGTTGCAGTGAAGATCGGAACACCGATTACCGAATATTGATAGCTTTTGATACCACCGTCTTCTGTTTTGAAATATACAGAATACGGATTTTCCCTGCCAGTAGCATTATACAAACTGAAAATGAGGGAACTGTGTATAAGCTTCTTTTTCTTCAGGTTTCCTTCAACCGTAAGCGAAAAGTCTGTTCGAAAGTAATCCGGAATGCGGTATGCATTACGTTTTGAATAATCAAAAACAGGTAAGCCGTTAACATAATATACCGAAACCGGATAGGTAACTGGTTTCCCGGTTTGGTAAGTAACGATAGAAGCCAGGGTTACCCTCCTGTTTATATGGTAGTTGATTACAACATTTAATGAATGCGGTATATCGAAGTTGGATGGATAAGCTTCGCCATTATTGGTTTGGTTCCATTCTTCTCCTCCATTAACCTGGATAAATGAGCGGGAATAAGTGTACGAAATCCAGCCTTCAACTTTTCGCATACTCCGTTTAATGAAAAACTCTATACCCCAGGCTTTCTGATCGCCTTGCAGCACGGTTGTTTCAACCAGCTTAGTGTTGAGGAAATCGGCACCATCCTTAAACTCCGGGAAATTGTGAGTTTGCTTATAAAAGATTTCTGCCGATGTTTCCAGCCCGTATTCAGCCAACGCCCTGAATATCCCGGCCGAATACTGGTTGCTTTCTGATGGCAAAAGGTGATAATCAGCCAGTTTCCATTGTGTATTGGGTGCAATAGCAGCAGTGGTATTCAGCATAAATAAATTCTGGTGCATCTGGTTGAAAGCCAGTTTTATTGATCCGTTTGGGTCTGTTTTGATATTCACGGCAGCCCTGATATCGGGCTCATTGTAACGTTTGATTGGTTCGTTGGCACCGAATGTGAGCGTATCGGTAATATTCCTGGTTGATACAGGAAGCCCGGCCTGGTATTCGTAAACCGTTTGAGGACCGATAGGCGTAAATAACGCATACCTTATACCTGCAGTCAGGTTCAGCCATGGCAGCACATCGTATACGTCTGATAAGTAAACAGCGCTTTCAATGCCTTGTTCTTTACCCAGTTCAACAGTTTTGCGCAGCGACTCAACACCATACGGTGATACTGTTCCTCTGTCGAGTTTATAAAGAATAAGGCTTGCGCCGTATTCAAGGGAGTTTGTTCTGAAAATTTTATGTTTAAAATCAGCACGGGCTTCGTAATGTTCCATTTTGAACGGATGATCATACGCAGTTGCCGGTTCCTGTTTATCAATGGTCGAGAAAGCATATTGAGATGCAATGAGCGAAAATTCGCCCCTCAGAGCACTACCGAAATTATGACCAAAGGATGCAGAGGCACCATTATTTGAATATTGGTAACTTGTAAGTTCGTTTAAACTGAAGCGGTCGAAACTATGGTATAAAAATAACGAAAGCTGTGTTTTTTGATTATCGTAATTAATTCCCCCCGAAATATCATTAAATCCGGCTGTACTGTTGCTGATTTGCGGATCTTTAATTTTCTTCAGAATCCAGTCGGAATAGGAGGAACGGGCACTGAAAAGGAAGGAACTGGTATCTTTTTTCAGAGGTCCTTCAACAACGATGCTTCCTGTAATCGGGCTTATTCCCCCGCGTGCAGTAAAATGTTTGCGGTTGCCCTGGCGCGAAACTATATTGAATACTGACGAAAGATGACCACCATACTGAGCGGGAATATGGCCTTTATAAATTGAAAAATCCTTAATAATGTCAGCGTTAAAAGCCGGGAAGAATCCAAAAAGGTGAGATGTATTGTAAATAGGTATTTTGTTGATATAAAAAGCATTCTGATCGGAACTTCCACCACGTACATTTAATCCCGACGATCCTTCACCAACACTTACAATTCCCGGCAATGTGCCTGAAACTTTCAGGATATCGCGTTCGCCCATCATCATTGGCAACTCTTTGATAGCTTTTACTGATAATTTATCTAATCCAGGATCTTTTGCCCGCATATTCATCTGACGGTCGCCATAAACCACTACGACTTTCATCTGGATTACAGCATTATGCATGTTGAGGGTAAAATTTCCATCCGACAGAACTTCGAGCTGGTATTTTTCTTTTTCATAGCCAAGGTATTCGAAGCTGGCATTGTATTTACCTGGCGAAAGTGATATTGTAACAAATCCGTTAATGTCTGAAATTGCCCCGTTCTGGATTTCAGCAATATACATGGTAGCATTAAAAATGGGTTCACCGGTTTCTTCATCTAATATCCGGCCACGTATTTTTGCTTTGGTGCCTGGTACTGCGGCGCCTTTCATTCCAATAGTCATCGATTTGCTTACATCAGCCTTGCGACCTGTAATATAGAGCTCTTCACTTTTGGTTAATGATTCGGAGCTGGCGCCTTCATCTTTGTTTTTGTTCTTTTTGAGATTATAATCGGGCAATGCAGTAAGCAATTTTTCGCCTGGCATCACCACAAGGCTTCCATGCCAGTAAGATACTTCGAGTTTGGTTCCTTTTAATGCTTCCTTCACAGCCATAACGATTGATATACTATCACTATCAACGCTTACTTTCAGGTCTTTCAGCAGTTTTTCGTCGTAATAAATCTTTACGGAAGATTGTTTGAATAAGGATTCGCAAAATTCACTGAATGGAATTGCTTTAACATGAAAAGCCACAACCTTATCAATGCTCTGTGCTCTGCCAGCTAAGGAAAGTATCAGGAGAAGAATAACTAATAGCGAATTTTTCACAGTCCGGCGAGGGTATTACAATAGTTAATCAGATCAGTCATAATAAAGGTATTCGCTTTTCGTACATCTACATTATGCCTGCGAATATATGTTTTTATCAAATCCTGTTGCGTCTTGCTGAATGCTTTTATAAAACTCCCGCTATTCTTATATTTGTGTAGCTGGTCGTTAATCTGAACATACGATTCCTTTTGGATTTCGCTAAAATAGCGTCGCCCTGAAGAGCTCGTGTTGTCAATTTCCAGGTCCTTTCTCTGGTAATAAAGTACCCTATATTTGCCAGAGCCAAATACCTGGTATATTCGCTTGGTTGAATCTGCCCGTAAATAAAATTCATAAAGGCTGCCATTCATGACAAAGGATTTCAGCCAGGCCTGGGAGATTTCGATAAGTTTGCTTGATCCTATTGCATCTGTATATTTGAGGATAACCTGCTGGTTATAAATATCGTAGTTGATATTCAAACCCGGGTAGGTAACATCTCTTACCGTGACAGACCCGCGTGTATCAAACTCATCTGATAAAAATGGTGTTCCACTTGTTTTGGGCCCTGGAGTGAAATAGTATATTTTGCCATTGTATAATAAAGCATCATACCCATAAACCGGATCGTGATTTGCAGATGGATCCTGGGCAAAACCTGATATGGAAACCAAAGCCGTTAGAACTAACAGGAAAAAGCGGGAAAGACATTTCATTCGTACGGAAAGCATATTGGCAAAGAAATAATTTGAGTAACCTGATATTACTTCTGATTAAATAAAAGCGTAAGCGGAGCCTGTTTAATGAACTTCAACTTCAGACTTTTACTTTCTGAAAACAACGGCAAATCTATTATAAATAGTAATCGTTCCGGCATTTTTATTTAAAACTTTATTGATTCTTTCATCGTTTTTGGAAACAATCTTACTATTTAATATCCGCCATATTACATATGGGTTTTAAGTTTAATGGAACTAAACGGGAAAAAACACCTGGATCAGTTAAAGCCATTGCTTAACTTCCTGGAATATAGCAATTTGAGTGCTTTAGAAAAATGATTGCTCTGTTTTGTGTAACTAGCTTATTTACAGTCTTGTAGAAATATTATTTTGCCAGTATTTTCATCCTTATTATATTTGTTTTCTCAAACAAGAACTCTTCCGGTTTTTTATCTGTTATAAATTTTTGATTAAATGTACAGATGAAATAGGTTCCAAATTCACTTTGGATACGTTGAGGATATTCTGATAGTGATTTCATGGATAAATTTTATAAGGTCGCTGCAGAGCGGTTCTGATTTCTGTTGTTGATAAAAAACTAAAAAATGGTAAGGCGTCAGACTCAAATACTCATATTAATTGTCTTTGTTTTTAAATGTTTCCCGGTTTTTTCGGCTTTTACCAAGCCGGTTTCTATCGACTCTGTCGACTTTAACCGCATACATTATAAGAAAGTACGCAAACTGATTTCAAGCCAAAAACGTTTCGGCGTTCGGACTTTTAATGATATAGTTCCTGTATGTTATGCTATTCCTGACTCCAATAATTTTCAGACATTCAAAAAGTCCGAACTCATCAGGCAGGATATTAATGTGGTTTGGAACAATCTTATTCATCAGTCGCCAAGTGAAGAATTCGATGGACGGATTGTTACATTTGGTTTACTGTACTCCAAAAAGCTTAATAAATTTCTTTATAAAAATGAGTCGTATGAAGGTATTGACGAAGGGCAGATTTTGTTTTTCAACCTGCACGTGCTCGGGATAAAAAACATTGCCGTCGCCATGGAGGTAACCCGGCTGGATAACGACCATAAGGAAATCGAATATTGCTATGTTGATAATGGCAGTACCAAAGGCACACAAAAGTTCATGCTTAAATCCACTCCCGAAGGATTTACCGAAATTACCCAGCTTACTAAATACAAATGCAAATCGAGGTTACGCGACCGTCGGTTGTATTCGTTTTTTCACGGACGCATAGTTGCTGAGTTTTTTGCGGCTATTAAGAATAAGAGTGAGGCGGGAAAAGGAGGCATTGCGGCTGGGCAATAGAGATTTGTTATCGGGCATCCTACTGTCATTTAATTGCTAGTTAGCATATTCGTTGTTCACAAATATAAATTTTAGGATTCCCTGATTTTACTCTGAGCGTTTTCTGACTCACTTATCTTTTTATTTAATTCTCCAGGAACATTTCTAATACTATCACCTCAGGATCCAATATTTTATACAGTTAAATCCGGAATTTATCGCTTTTTCAGAGCTGGTTTTACCATTCATGAATGATGCTAACATGCGTTCATTCAATCACATTATGTTTTCCATCCATATATTTGCTTCAACTTATTCCGGCAACCACATTAAAAACAAGTGATTAAGCATTAAGCGATTATAACAAATATTCATATCGTGAATTTTGAAAAAATTACTTGCAGGATCATTCCCATTTTATACTTTTGTGAATTGATTAACAGATAGAAATAAAACATAAAATATGAGCCTCGAGAATTTTCAAAACAACCATAAACTCTTGTTTTCGTACAAGTATACATGGGAACCGATTGTAAAAGGATACAACAACCGTACACTTTATGTTAATGTTGGAAGTGGTGAAATAAAAGAAAGGCCAGTATCGGCTCAAATGAAGGAAAAGTTCACCGGAGGAAAAGGTTTTGGCCTGAAACTGCTGTGGGATGCTACCCAGCCTGATACGAAATGGAATGATCCTGAGAATGAAATCGTAATTAATACTGGGCCTATTTGTGGAATCACACAATATTCAGGAACAGGGAAATCCCTGGTTGTTACCATCTCGCCACAAACAGACATTCCGGTCGACAGCAATGTTGGCGGATATTTTGGCCCGTTTATGAAATTTGCCGGATTCGATTCGCTCGAATTACAGGGCAAGTCTGATAAAGATGTTATTGTACTTATTGACGAAACCCGCGAGGTAGTAGAAATATATGAAGCTGCTGACGAAAGCAACGACAGCCATTTAATGGCCGAATACCTTACAGAGACGCTTGCTACAAACGAGAAAGACCGGTTGAATGTTGCAGTAGTATCGGCTGGTACTGCCGCCGACAATTCACTGATAGGTATGCTCAATTTTAGTTTCTTCGATTCGAAACGTAAACTGGTTCGTTTGAAACAAGCAGGCCGCGGTGGCATAGGAACTGTTCTTCGTGATAAACGGATTAAAGCTGTTGTTGCTCACAGTAAAGGTGTTACAGGTAACCGTAATGGTGTTGTCGACCTGCAGGCCATTATGGAACGCGGCAAAGTGTTCAACAAAGAAATGCGTGAACTCGACGACAAGCAATGCGAAATGCGCAGCAAAGGCACAGCCCACCTCACCCTGGTAATGAACGACTATGACCTTTTGCCTGTAAATAATTTTAAATTCGGGAGTCATCCCGATGCTGTAAAAATATCAGGCGATGTTTGGAAATCATACTTTACACAAGGTGTTCCTGATGGTTGCTGGATAGGCTGCAATATGGCCTGCGCCAAAGGTGTTGACAATTATGAACTTCGTTCCGGTCCGTATAAAGGATCAAAAGTTATTGTCGACGGACCTGAATATGAATCCACATCGTCACTTGGTTCAATTGCCGGTATTTTCAATCCTGACTTTACGATCGAATCGAATTTCTATTGCGATACATATGGTATCTGTACCATTTCATGGGGAACCATACTCGGTTTTATGATGGAATGCTTTGAAAATGGTATTCTGAATGAAGAACGCACCGGCGGAATGAAACTAAACTTTGGCAACGCCGATTCAGCTATGGAACTGCTACATATGGTTTCGCGTGGGGAAGGCTTTGGTAAAATAGCCGGCCTGGGCGTTCATAAAATGAAAGCATTGTTTGCTGACAATGGTTGGGGCGATGCAGGTTTCATGCAGGATATCGGCATGGAAAACAAAGGCCTCGAGTATTCGCAATACGTTTCGAAAGAATCACTGGCACAGCAAGGCGGTTATGCGATGACGAATAAAGGTCCTCAGCACGACGAAGCATGGCTTATTTTTATGGATATGGTTAATAACCAGATTCCTACTTTTGAGAAAAAAGCTGAAGCATTGCATTATTTCCCGATGTTCCGTACCTGGTTCGGATTACAGGGACTTTGCAAACTGCCATGGAACGACGTGGAACCCGAAGATAATCATACCTATCCTGAACCCGGTAAAGTTCCCGGCCATGTAGCAAACTATGTCGCTATTTACAAAGCTGTAACTGGTAACGATTTCGACCAGGCTGAACTAATCCGTCAAAGTGAGCGGGTATACAACTTCCAGCGTATTTTCGATATCCGTTGCGGGAAAGGTCTTCGTAAAAACGATGCACAGCCCTACCGTGCTGCCGGCCCTGTTACAGAAGAAGAATACCTGAGCCGCCAGGAAAGGTACGACGGACAACTTGTTGATTTAATTGGCAAAGACCCTTCGAAGATGACACTTTCGGAAAAAATGGCTTCAACGCGCGCTTATCGTGAAGATCGTTACGAGCAATTACTCGATGCCGTTTATGCCCGCCGTGGATGGAACAAAAACGGTGTTCCCACCATTGCACACCTCAGGGAATTAAAAATGGACCTGCCTGAAGTACTCGAAGTTGTTACACCATTACAATAAAACCTTAATTTAACTAACCAATTTCCCGTTTGTGGTATCATCCATAAGCGGGATTTTTTTTCTTTGTAAAGTATTTTTCATTCATGACTTAAGTAATTTTTTGCATCCAAGGCATATGAACAAATCCCTCTACGAATTGTATACATTAGTGTGGGACTGGTTTCGTGTCTCAATCAGATAAATCCTTAACTTTGCACTAATACACTAAATCCTGCCTGTGAAATTCTCGCCTTTCGATTTTATAAAGGACCTTCGTCGACGCGACCACAAACCATCACTGGGAGGGCTGGAGATTTTAAAATACATTGGTCCCGGATTGCTGGTTACTGTTGGTTTTATTGATCCCGGTAACTGGGCATCAAACCTGGCAGCTGGTGCCAATTATGGGTATGAGCTTTTATGGATGGTTACCCTTTCGACCATTATGCTTATTGTGTTGCAGCATAATGTCGCTCATCTTGGAATCGCCACAGGATTGTGCCTTTCCGAAGCAGCAACCATGCATATGCCGAGATGGGTTTCCCGGTCCGTTCTTTCTTCAGCAATTGTTGCTTCTGTATCTACCTCACTGGCCGAATTGCTGGGAGGTGCCATTGCTTTGCAAATGTTGTTTGGGATACCGATCCGGATAGGAGCAATAATTACGCTGTTCACTATTGTTATACTGCTGTTTTCAAATTCATACCGTAAACTCGAAAAGTGGATAATAGGATTCGTAAGCATCATCGGTCTCTCATTCATCTATGAACTCACACTTGCCGATATTTCCTGGAGCCAGGCTGTGGTAGGATGGATAAAGCCTTCATTCCCCGATGGATCCATGATAGTGATAATGAGTGTGCTCGGAGCTGTGGTAATGCCGCATAACCTTTTCCTGCATTCTGAAATTATACAGAGCCGGCAATGGAATCTTACAGATGAAAAGATAAAAAGCAGGCAGCTCCGTTACGAATTCCTTGATACGCTTTTTTCGATGATAGTAGGGTGGGCGATTAACAGTGCAATGATACTGATGGCGGCAGCTACATTTTTTAAACATAAAATACCGGTTGCCGAACTTCAGCAAGCAAAAAATATGCTTATTCCCTTGCTGGGAAATAATGCTGCCGTTGTGTTTGCCATAGCCCTGCTGATGGCCGGCATCGCGTCAACTATCACATCTGCTATGGCAGGTGGAAGTATTTTTGCAGGATTTTTTGGTGAACCTTTCGATATGAAAGATAACCATTCGAAGTTGGGAGTTCTGTTATCGCTTGTACCTGCATTGCTGGTTATTTTTGTTATGAGCAACCCGTTTAAGGGCCTTATCTACTCTCAGATGTTGCTAAGTATACAATTGCCCATTACCATTTTTACACAGATTTACCTTACATCGTCAAGCAAAGTGATGAGTAAATATGCCAATTCGGTACCACTTACCGTTTTCCTTTTAATGATAGGTGCTGTTGTTACTTTTCTCAATATCCGACTGCTAATTAGCTTTTTATAAAACTTTCGTAATCAGCAAAACAATGGACCGTTTAGTAAAAAAACTGCTTTTATTCCTTGTTATAATCAGCGAAGGTCTCACCTGTTTCGCTCAGTCTGATGATGCTAAATTAGAGATCGATAATTCAAAAGATGGCAAAGGATGGATTTTTGGTTTGAATGTAGGTGTTTATTATCCTTCAAAAAGCACGGCAGCATATTACAATGGCAAATCATATAATAAGAACAATGTTGAATATGTAATGTCAAATTACTATTGGTACCAGGATATATTCCATGCTCTGGGAGCGCACGATTCAATCTCAGTTGCCGGATTACCAGATAATATGCATTATAAACTTGCCATGCAGCCTGGCTTATACGCCCAGTACTGTTTTAATTCCACCTTTGCGCTGATGATCGAGTTTAATTATATGAAGCTAAAAGCCAATGATGTTATAACTTTTGATGTTGATCCGCCCTTGGATTATTTGGGAAATCACAATTTGCTGCTATACCCGATGCGTGGTGTTGAAGAACGGATTTATGCCGATATAGGCCTTAAACGCACCTACCCCAAAACGGATAAGTTATC
>CAIWMA010000449.1 GCA_903913645.1 uncultured Bacteroidales bacterium
ACCCTGCATTCGTTGCAGTAATCATTGAACGCCTGTTTTTTAATTTCCCTGAAATAGTAGGCAAGGTGATGAGTCGGAAGCTGTATAATATCGGAGAACTTGTTCAAATTAAGATCCGGCTGAAGAAAGGTCTGAAATTCCTGCATGCAGGAGTCGGCTTTTTGCCGGATGGTTAATATGTATTCTGTTTCAAAATTAGGTGTACTTTTTTTAGCTTCACATAAAAGAGGATCCGGTTTTTCTTTCTTATTTACAGCTATAACATGTTCAGGAATATGTGGTAACCCATATAAAATACCTGGAAAAAAGAAAGGTGAAATCAACAACCCAATTAAACCTGCACCTGAAAGAAACTGTAAAAAATTGAGGGTGAAAAACACATCTGAACTTTGTATAAAAGTTTTAAATGTTGAAATCAGATACGTTGAAATCAGTATAACCTGAAATACCAAAAACAAGGTAAGCCATTTAGTCATAAAATTCTGCTGAGAGAAAACTTTCTGATTTTCTTTTTGTAGTAAACAGAGGATAAACAAACCTACCGACCAGAGCGTATATGCCAGTGCCAGGAAGGGACGGCTCAGGTAAACCAGGGAAATAGGAAATATTTCAGATAATATGGTGAAATTGTACGTTCCCAGGAATCCAGCATCTTTAACTATTGCTGTTGCTATCTCAACTTTAAAAGAGTAGGGAGTAAGAATAAATGGGAGAGAAGCAATTAAATATACCAGCGACGGAAACAAATGTAGGAGGTCAGTTTTTTTCATCCGGGAATTATCGGTTAAAACACTACGTATGTACCAATATAATACCGGGCCTATGAGATAGGACAGGAAGGTAAAATTTGTACAAAAAATACTGACAAGTAAAATCGAATTTGAATCCAACAAAGCATAATGATTCAAGCCAAATAAACTTATCAAAAAGAAGAAAACACCAAGGTAAAGCCTAGATTTAAACTTTCCTGCATTGTAGGAAATCAGAATTACCGAAAGAAAAATTCCTAATAAGGATAAATATAAAAGCATTTGAAGACCTCCGATTTGTATTTAGTAACCATTAGGACAAAACCTGTGAAAAGCACTAAAAAGGAGTGCATTCATTAGCGTTTTTGAATTATATGCGACGTGGAATATTCTGCTATCCAGCTGTATGTTATTGCTTTGCATAAGTAGTGCGGCTGTTAAAAACAGGCAAACCCTTACTCTTCGAAGCTTTTCCAGTTACTGATAATTTTTTTGCCGCCATACAACCCGGCAAGGCCGATGAGCAGCAAAGTGCCGCTGCCGATGGGTGCACCGCCACCAACCGGCTTATTGCCTCCTGCACTGGTATTCGGTGCAACCCCATTATTGGGATGAGGAGGCGACTGAGCCTGGAGCAAAGTTGTTGTTAGAAGAAGGAGGGCTGCTAGGATCAGGGGTTTTATAAGTGATTTCATGAGTTTTGAAGGGGTTAGGGGTTAGGCTTTAGGGGCTGGGGGTTGTGGATTGCGGATTGGGGTTAGGTGGTAAGGAGTTTGCTTCCCTAAATCCTAACCCCAAATCCTAAACCCTATTGAATAAATATTTTCTTTACCAGCGACGTTTTATCTGTAACCACTTTCACTATATAGTTGCCTGTATTGCTGAGGTTTATTTCATTCGTCCCTTTAACTGAAAGTTTAGAAGCTACCAGTTTCCCGGCTATATTATAGATAAAAATATCGCCCTTAACCAGGCTGTTCATATTGATATAGGCGGTTTTTTGGTAGCTGTAAACAGTGGCTGCAACGCTTTTGGGTTCAGGAACACCCAGCATACTGAAATACAGCTTAAAGCGCATTTCGTCTTCACCTTTATCCATATTGAATGTATAGGCGTTATTGGCCAGTGCAGTAAAAATGCCGGTTTTGGTATCTTCGAGGGTTGCATACTGCAGGTTGTTTATTTCGGTGGCTGCAATGGTATACGTTCCGCTTACACCGGCTTTTACGCCGACCGGAACCATATCTGTTTCGGGCATAGAGTTTATGGAGAGAGGAACACTGCCTGTTGAATAGATCTGTGCAGCTTCGGCTACGTCGCCATAGAGTTTATGGGCATCGTAATCGCCATCGAATTCGGATGTAGCTTCACTAAGAAACCGCATTACTGCCTCGTCTTTATATCCGTTTCCTGATACTTCGAGCCTGACAAGGTTTGGAACTACTTCATCGGAGCTTTTATAAAACGTTGCAGCATCATGTACTCGCATTGTATTACTAAAGTTAATTGTACCGCCTGCATTTGCAGTAACAAAAAATCCCTGCCCGGGAGCAATATACTTAGTAGCCGTATTAGTTTGAATTCCGCTTGCATAGCTTGCCCAGTTGGAAGCATTAACATGCCTATATGTTGCAGCATTAACTCTCTCGCTGTTTGCTGCATAAGCAAGTGACCAGTCAATGCTGGAAGGGTAGGGATTCCCTATAAGGTTCCAGCCTGCACCAACATGTGTTGATGCGAATGTTTGCTCACCTTTATTTAGCGGACCAACGTAAGTAATCTGGTTATCAGCAAGATCGCCCCATACCGCGTATCCTTTCATAGGTGCAAGTACCTCGCCCGGATCAGTCACGTCAGCATATGCATTGGTAGCTTCGGTATGTTTCTGAAGGTAATGCCCGTAGAATATCCCGGATGTGGCATTGGAGGTAGGTACTGCTATCAGGTGCCATTCGCCGGCAGAAATATTGAATGTAACCACAGCAGTGGCGCCGCTGCTTTCAATCAGCGAACTGCCCGAAGGAATTACCAGTCCGTCGTCACCCGAGTTGTTGGCAAGTGTATCGCTAACGGTAAGATAGGCTGGTGTTGCAGCCGAACCGAGTGTAAGGGAGGAGTTGCTGTTAATAATCAGGTTGGCAAACTGTGCCAGCTTGGTGGCATCGTCGCTGGTAAGGGCGAAGTTACCGTTGTCGAGCACCCAGTAGCTGCCGGATGTGCCCACAATTCGGGCGCCATTGTTGTATATATGCTGAGCCTGCGAGGCCAGGGCCAGTACAACTATGCTGAGAATAAATATTGTTTTTTTCATACTAATTTTATTTTTGAACAGGTGTGTTTCCATAAACTGCTTTCTTCAGATTCTCCACTTCGGCTTTAAAATGATCGAAACCATCGGCTTTTAAAGTGAGGGCAGCATTTTGTGCTTTTAGTGCTTCTATTTCAGCCTGCTGATCCTGTATCGCTTTAACCATCAATGGGGTTACTTTGCCATAATAAGCTGCCGGCTTCGTGGTTTTATGAATAGTTAAATGGTTAAAAAGCCCTAATTGCGCGGACATATTTATAGTCGCCCTTCCAGTTGTAGTTGTTCATAACCCCATCATTGAAGTTCAGGCTATAGGCACTACTATTGCCGCACTCCGAAGAACTCCAATAGAAGCCAGTACTAAAGCCACCAACTACTGATCTTTGATTATAAAGTAAAAGAAGCTCGGCGTGTGAAGGTAAGTACCAATCTCCATAATTTACTCCACCAATAGTTACATAATATTCATTACAAATCCTTGCTGCATAACCTGTTCCATCCCCAAGACCCTGATTAGCAATTATAATTGCCGTATTTTTTGAGCCGCTTCCTACACTTAAAGCCAATGCCATTGTGTTTGTAAAGGTAACAGCTCCATTAGTACCAGGATACCATTTAATACTGGTACTTTGATCTGCAGTTGCCGCTATTAAGCCGTGTGTTCCATTATCATATACAAAAAAGACTTTTCCACCCATATAGTTATCACCAATAGCATGAACTCCGGCTGCCGTATTCACAAATGCAGTAGTGGCTAATTGTGTAGTATTTGTTCCGGTTGCTGCAGTTGGTGCAGCAGGTGTTCCTGTAAATGTTGGGGATGCTATTGCTGCTGCTCCTAAATTGGTTAAAGCTGCACTTGCGGTTGTAGCATTGGTACCGCCATTGGCAATTGCT
>CAIWMA010000450.1 GCA_903913645.1 uncultured Bacteroidales bacterium
AGTGCATCCGATGCCACCGGATTTCCGGCAAGCTGCTGCAATTGTTTCGTTAACGCAAATTTCGAATAAGCCATTCCCTCATACGCCGGGACAGCTTTCAGATTCCATTGGGCTGTTGGAAATGGGTTGGTCAGTTCCAGCGGGTTGTACGCGCCCCAGGTATGCTCATCGTAGAAATTGATGTCTTTCCAGATCATTTTCATCACAGCTTCCATTTGCCCGTTTGCTTTGCCAAAAGCATCCAACAAATCAATATCACGCATATTGGTAGCCGTATTCAACGAAATACGCGTTTCGGTGGCTGAACTTGCCGCTCCGAAATTCCAGTAATCGCTCCAGTCGCCTTTCACAAGCGGGATGGTTTCGTACGGAATTTGTTTGATGCGGGCAAGGATATCCTGAGGTGTGGCATAGCGCAGTTTCGGCTGCCGTCCTTCCTCATTCCATTGCTTTACTAAAGCCGGGAGATCAAAATTCGGTGGCGCATTGTCGTAAGCGCTGGGCGCGCAGGTGGCGCTGAGATACGCAAAATCATACGGGTAATTCTGCCTTTCGAGGTTTTGCAGGTATTTGTTTATTCCGGCTTGAATGGTGTCCAGGTTCTTGGTGTAATCGTTGGTCCACTGATCGAACATGGTGTAATGTTCACCGTTCATCACCAAAAGTTCCCTGCCGCCTGGACTTTGCCAGCGATAAACGGCAGGGCGTGGCTTGGGCGTTCCGGAAAGGTGCAGGTTAATAGCCATTATCAGCAGTTCCACACCACCATCTTTTAATATATCCACAACACTCCAGGGCAAGCCGGTGGCATCATGCAGATCGGCCGTATTAATTTTAACCCCGAATCGTTTCGAGATTTCGGCTGCACCGTATATTTGCCTGGCAAGCCCTTCGGAACTGGCCAATGGCGTTGTATTGTATTCCAAAGCTGAGATTCCGATTCGTCCTTGTTTGAGATACGCAGCAAAGCGTGCAATATCCTTTTCGCTGGCATTTCCCAGCCATCGCATTACAGGCTCAGTAACTTCACAGGTCCATTTTGGCCTGGACTGTTCCGGATAACCGGCCGTACTATCCAGCAAAGTGAGCGCCTGGTAAATATAGTCTTCCTGTAACTCAAGCGCAACGGGCTGCAGATGGGTGAATCCCACATCCAGGTGACTGTGATGCATGATCAGAATTTCCTTAACCTTTCCGGGAGTTTGCCCGGATAACCGGAAAACAGCCAGAACAATGAAGCTAAGGGTAAAAAGTCTTTTGATCATACGAATCTTCATAGTAATTCTTAAAACATTAAGTGTCAAAATGAACCTGCTCAGTTAGTAATTTGGAGATTTCTCCTTCTGCCCTTTTTTGTTTTTTTCGCCCCTGAAGGGAGCCGAAAAAGGGCAGAAAATCGTGATTATCTTACCGGGCAGACTCATTGCAAAGCATGAAACTGAAATCCCTTATAGCTTCTCAGTTAGCCTGAATCTTATTTTTAAAGAATTCGAAATGTGAACCTATATTAGACTTCCAGTACGGATAATTATGAGCTCCAGGGTTTGAAACATAAGTTGCGCCAACCTTGGTTTCATCACATTTTATCCGGAATTCATTGTTTACGTTATAAAACGGATCGGCAGTGCCGCAGCTGAAAATGACCTCTTTGCCCGACTGTTTTATTTTCTCAATATCCCCACCAACAGAAATTGTTACTGGATTATCTACACCAATATAAAATACATTCATCTTGGTGGCAGCAACAGAATAAGAAGGTGCAGCAACTTTATATTTATGTTGAAATGGGTAAGAAGTAATTTC
>CAIWMA010000451.1 GCA_903913645.1 uncultured Bacteroidales bacterium
GATACAACCTCCATGAGTCTTGGTTTGATGATTTATATTTACCCATACAAAGATACCGCCCAGATGAATCCTGCCGCAGTGCTGGCTTCCCGCGACATGTTTACCAAACTTTATGTTCCGGGCCCGCTGAAAGGCTCGTATATGACAACAGCGAGGGAAGCATATGCACCCGTGTCCCGGAAAATACTGTTTAAAAACATGTATGCCATCGAAACGCGTGGTTTGTGGAAAACAGAAGGTGATTTTAAGGGCGGACCATTTGTAAATTACACCATTGTAGATGCACCGCGCCAAAGGATTATTGTATTCGACGGATACGTTTATTACCCCAATAATTCTAAGCGCAACTATATCCGGCAGCTGGAATCTATTATCTGGTCAGCGGAATTTGGTGAAACTAGAAAGAAGAAATAGGAAATACTAAAACGGACAAATGGTATATTCAGGATTCTAATTTCTTTTTATTAAGGTTATTTGAGAGGGTAAAAGAGCATAAAATTTATTCCCCGATCAGCTCTTACTTTATAAGAGTTACTAATCCTCTCTTTATCCCTTGTTTTAGTGTAGCAGGTGATGTCCCTATTGCAAACTTAACAATATATACATATTGCCCGGTAGCGCAAGTGCTACCCTGGAATTTTCCATCCCAACCTGCGTAAGAATCATTCGACTCATACAACTCCTGTCCCCACCGGTTATAGATTAGTATCTGGTATGAACTTAATGTTCCCATAATAACAGGTTTGAAGCTTTCGTTAATGCCGTCATTATCCGGTGAAAAAGCGTTCGGGAACCAGATTTCAGCCTCGCATTCATTAATTGAAATTTCATCGGTTGCTGGGCACCATTTATTGAAAGCCGTAACTGAATATATACCCGAATGTGTTACAAGCAAATCACTTAAAACGGAACCATCCGACCATAGATAAGAACTGAATCCCGGCCCAGGGGACAGAACTATAGAATCTCCCTTACAGATTAATTTGTCTTCTCCCAGCGAAACAAATGGTAACGGATTCACCGTTAGTGTTGTTGTGACTATACTATCGCAACCGGAAATTGCTTTCAGATTATCTGTATAAGTGCCAGAGGTGTTATAAATGTTGATTCCAACCTGAAAATTTTCTCCTTCACATATCGAAGGATTTTTCGTGGAGTTAATTGCAGGAATTACTGAAAGGTTTGTTGTAATAATGCTGTCGCAACCAAAGATGGTTGCTAAAGTATCGGTATAAATTCCGGTATTGGTATAAATGTGGGATCCAAACGGGAAATTTTCTCCTTCGCATATGGAAGGACTTTGAGCGGTTTTGATAGCCTGAATTACTGTTAAATGTGTCGTAATGATGCTGTCGCACCCATAGATGGTTGCTAAAGTGTCGGTGTAAATTCCTGTAGCTGTGTAGTTGTGAATACCAATCGTAGCAGTTTTACCTTGGCAAATCTGAGGATTTGTAGTGATTAATGTTGTTGGAATAATTACTATTTTCACACTATCGCAATCGGAAGTATCGCAAAGACTTTCCCATCGGGCATAATACGTTGTGGATTGTGTTGGAGATGGTATGATCAAAGGCGTACCCTTACCAATATAATTAATGCCTAAATTGTCTGAATACCATTTTAATGTATCGCCAATACCACCAATCGCGGTTAAGGTTATATCACCATTATCATTTATGCAGATATTGTTTCTGTTAGTTAGTAC
>CAIWMA010000452.1 GCA_903913645.1 uncultured Bacteroidales bacterium
AAATCTTCGAATCCTTTATAAACTCCGGAAATAATGACACCATCACCGACAGGCACAAAAATGAAATCAGGAATTTGTTCTTTCAGCTGGCTGTAAATTTCAAACGAAACAGTTTTCTTCCCTTCAATAGTAAACGGATTAAATGCAGTATTGCGATTATACCAGCCAAAACGCCTGGTGGCTTCAATACTCAGGTCGAAGGCTTTATCGTAATTTCCAGCTACCGGAACAAGCGTGGCGCCGTACATCATGATCTGTGTTAGCTTGGCTTTTGGAGCCGTTGAAGGAACGAAAATAATCGCTTTTTGACCTTGTGCCGCACACATTCCTGCTAAAGATGAACCAGCATTTCCGGTAGAAGCTGCAACTATAGTTTCAATTCCGTTTTCTTTCGCGAAAGCGGAAACCACTGCCGAAGCCCTGTCCTTAAAGGAAAAAGTCGGATTCTGAGAATCGTCTTTCAGGTAAAGTTCAAAATCATTCACCTGTCCATTGAGCGAATCAACTTTATAAAGCGGAGTGTGGCCAACGTGCAGGTTTGGGAAGCTTTTCTGCTCACTCACAGGTAATAATTGCAGGAAATTGTTTTCCTCCAGTTCCTTGAAAGATAATTCACTCAAAGTTTTGTAATTATAATTCACTTTGAGCACGCCAAGCGGAGGCTGGTCTGGTAATTGCTTTACGCTGCAATCGGGGCATAGATATATGATTTCTCCTGAGGGAATATGCTTGCCGCAATCGGAACATTCGTACGTGAATTTTGAATTCATTTGTTTGAAATTATGAGTCAGATAAGACTGAATAAAGTGTCAGACACCTAAAAAAGGTGTACAGACACTTTAGTCTTTTTGGGTTATGAAGACACATTACATTCTTTTCAGCACACCTGTTTCTTCGTTAAAATCATTTATCATTTCATCCCAGCGCTCTGCCTGTTGCAATTGCTGAGACCATACATCGCGGTCGTTCCAGAGTTGGTTCAGGTCTTCGAGTTCTTTTTCCTGTTGTTCGATCCAGGTAAAATATTTGAGGTTGTGAATGGCTTTGCGATCGTAATAACTGAGCTCTTTCAGGTGGTCAGTGACCTGTCCGAAAAGACATTTTTCCATATCCTTAGCAGCCTGTAATTGTGAATATGAGCCTTTTTCAGCGTTCAGTTCCTCAAGGCGTGAACCATACATTTCGGCTGCGTCGGTAGCAAGACTTACAATGACATCATCACCCGTCATTTCATAGTATTTTGCTGTTTTAATGGCTGACAGGATGTTTGCAATTCCTGATATTCCAAGTAATCCCAGTTTTTCAACAAGTTCAGCATCAATTCCGATGGATTTCAGGTAGCTCTTTCCTTCCGGTTCGTTGAAAAGCCTGAAAATCCGCATGCAATCTTCATCGTCAATGGCTGTAACGACATCGGTATTTTTTGCATTATGAACCCATGGAACGTGCTTGTCGCCTATTCCTTCGATGCGGTGTCCGCCAAAACCATTGTTGAGCAGGGTAGGGCATTGCAGAGCTTCGGAAGCAACAATTTTCATATGAGGGAATTGCTTTTTCAGGTAATCGCCGGCGCCGATTGTACCAGCCGATCCTGTTGCCGAAACATAAGCTGCCAGTTGGCCTTTGGCCGATTTTACGGAGTTAAAGACTTCTTCAACAGCCGGTGCTGTAACATTGTAATGCCAGCATGGATTTCCGAATTCGTCGAATTGATTGAAGATCACACAGTCCTTGCGGTTTCGGCGGATATCCCAGCATTTGTCGTAAATTTCCTTAACGTTCGATTCGCAGCCGGGAGTGGCAATTACTTCGGCACCAATTTCTTTAAGCCAGGAAAAACGTTCTTTGCTCATTTCCTCCGGAAGAATGGCAACGGCTGTTACGCCCATCAGGTGAGAGTCGAAAGCACCGCCGCGGCAATAGTTTCCAGTTGATGGCCAAACGGCTTTATGATAGGTAGGGTCGAATTCGCCGGTGAGTATTCGCGGTGCAAGGCAACCGTAAGCGGCTCCTACTTTATGGGCGCCGGTCGGGAAATATTTCCCAACAAGGAGAATAATTCGTGTTTTTACTCCGGTAATCTCAGATGGAATTTCAAGATGGTTGACTTCTCCATACAGGCCGCCTTTTGGAACGGGCTGATTTTTCCAAGTGATCCGGAAAAGGTTGGCGGGGTGAAGGTCCCATAATCCAATGGTTTTCAGTTGTTCTTTGATCTTTTCAGGAACAAGTTCCGGGTTGCGCATCTGAGCAAATGTAGGCAGTACGATCCCTTTTTCGCGGAAGCGTTCAACGGCTTTTTGCCTGGCTGCCGGGTTTACGATTTTGTTGGTAAGTTTTATCATTTTTCAAGCTTTTACGCTACAAAGTTATGAATGTATAATAGGTATTTTATCAATTTTTTAGAACTGCATTTTACTCTTGAATTCCGATAACCGAATCAATCAGAACTTTCATCTCTGCTGCTTTTTTTAATTTGATTTCCGAATTATCGGCTTTCAATTTCAATGCGTTAATGATATGAAAATCAATGAGATCAAGATCAACAGCTATTACTTCATCAGAAAATTTATAAGAGACGTCGCCCTTCGTTAATTTCATTACTTTATCTCCATTCCGGTGAAGCAAGGTTGTAGTTGCTCCATCTTTTTGAAGTAAAAATCCGTTTTCAGTCTGGTTGAAGCTCTTTTCGGTAAGGCAAAAACGTGGCTTATCGCTGAATGGTGAGCCTTTCGTCGGGCAAAACATGGTGCAGTTTCCGCATTCGTTGCAGAAATCAGCCACATTCAAAACCTGGTATTTTTGCTGAATTTTCAGATAGCTTTCGATTTCAAAGGAAGCATCCTTACCGCTGAAATCAACTTTCCAAACCGGAACATCAGCAGCCTGCGTTTGATAATAATTGTTGGCACGATTCGGGCAAACCGTAATGCAAACGCTGCAGACATCATCGCATTGCAGGCAACGCGAAGCTTCCTGAATGGCTGATTCGGCGGTGAATTCCGGATGATCACCGGCAATAGAAGGATCAATCTTTACCCGTTTCGACTTGCGCGCCATGAAATCGCTGTAAGACATTTTTTTATCCGAGGAAAGCTTTTCGGAAGGAAGAACAATTCCCGCTTTTGCAGCAATCTGTATGGCGGCTTTACGGCCATCTCCAACCGCTTTTACAATGGTAGCCGCGCCACGCATAGCATCACCGCCAACGAAAACGCCTGGAAAAGAAGTTTCGTAAGATCCTTTCGCAGTCTGAAGTTCACCGAAAGTGATAAAATCAATATCAATATCCTGACCAAGCGCGGGAATAAGCGAATCGACAGGAAATTCAATAAACTCACCCTTGATTTTTACCGGTGTAAGCCGGGAATCAGTTGTGGATTTTATCAGTTCCATTTTAGCGCAGACTATAGAAGAAATGCGGCCTCCAGTAATTACCAGTTTTTCGGGTGCAACTAATTCAATCAATTCAATTCCTTCGGCAAGCAAAGCTTTGATTTCATCCACATCGGCAGGCATTTCGGTGCGGGTGCGGCGATACAGAACTTTGACTGTACTTCCTGGCTGAGCAATACGTTTTGCAGTTCTGGCAACATCCATGGCGGTATTTCCACCACCGATAATGATGATGTTCTTACCTAAATCGGTTTGTTTTCCTTGTTTCGTGGTTTTTAAAAATTCAAATGCATTCAGAATTCCGGCTGCATTTTCACCTTCCATTTGAAGGTTTTTGAAACGCTGTGCACCGGCTGCGATATATACAAAATCATATTCTGAGCGTAAACGGGCAAAAAGTTCTGTGTCAATTTTTGAGTTATACTGAATTTTTACTCCAAGCTTTTCAATTCGCTCAATATCTTTCCGCAAGGATTCCATTTTCAGCCTGAACTCAGGAATGGCTTCGGAAACCATACCGCCGGGAATGGATTTTGTTTCGAATATCTCGACTTCAAAACCACCCATTCGGAGAAAGTATGCGCAGCTCAATCCTGAAGGACCGGCACCGATGATGGTAACTTTTTTCCCGTTTGACGGCGAAATTCTGATATCAGCCTCGAATCCCTTTTCGGCAACAAAGCGTTTAACTTCCTTGATTTTCAGCGCCTGTTCGTAATTTATCCGGGTGCATTTTGTCTGGCACAAATGATCGCAAGTCACCCCCAGCACATTCGGAAATGGATTTTTTACCATAATCACATCAAAAGCCTTCTGGAAATCGCCCTGTGAAGTGTGATATAAATATTCCGGGATATCCTGGTTGGTAGGACATTCGTCTACACAAGGAGCATTGATGCAATCGAAATAGCCAAGTGAGCGGCTGGTTTTAATGCTTTTGGTCACAAACGGATCGCGTTTGTAATCCTCATTCAGCACAACTTCGTCAGCGTAAGCGTTCAACTTTTCTAGCGGTGACCTGGTTTCCGTATTCTTTTTTTCTGAAAGTGTTGATACATACTGAGCTAAACGGCCGTAACCTCCAGGTTTCAGAATATCGGAACACACAGTAACCGGTTTTAACCCGCTATCGATTAGGTCATTGATATTGAAACAATCGGCTCCAGCTGAAAAAGATACATTCAGTTTGCCGTTAAATTCGTTCTGTAATTTCCTGACAACGTTAACGCTGATCGGATGCAAGGCACGACCGCTCATGTACATCATCTGTTCGTGAGCCGGAAAAACGTTTTTGTGATTTACACTTTCGAGTGTGTTGGTGAGCTTAACACCAAAAAATAGTCCTTCTGAATCAGCCGTTTGCTGCAACCGCTGAATAATTCCAATTGCATCAGGATATTTCAGGTCGTGTTCAAAAGCAATATCAGGAATAGTGTTTTTAAATTGTAGTTTGTTGTTTAAGATATCACTTAGTTCGTCTTTCCCTAATAGTGTTGGGTTGAGTTTTACAAGTGTATGCAGTTTTTTCTCTTTCAACAGGTAATGCCCTATTTTCTCAATTTCGTCGGGTGGGCAACCGTGCATGGTGCTGAGAGTGATATTGTCAGAAATGCGATCTGGTATTTCAATTTTCGCCAGCTCAGGATAAAATGGACGCAACTCGCTGATCATTTTCTGTTTTGCCACGCTGCAATCCGACATGCTTTTCAGGAACCATTGCATGTTCTCATTCTGAATACCTTCGAAATTGTAGCCGATACTCATATTGAAAATGAAACCGCGTTTTTTCTGCTTATCCCAGCCGAATTTATGTTGCAGAATATGAATAAGTATCCAGGCTTTCAGGTATTCTTCGAAAGACTCAGCAATACGAAGTTCTTGCGACCACTCGCAGTTGTAGCCTTCGTCCTGCATGTCGATGCACGGTTTGGATATTTCGAGTTCGTCGAGGGTCTGGATGGTTTTCAACTCAATGTAACTTGCTCCGCAAAGCCAGGCCGAGATTAAATTCTGGGCCATTTGCGTATGCGGGCCGGCAGCAACACCTAGAGGAGTATTCAGGTTTTGACCGAATATTTCCATTGAAAGTCCGTTATGCTTTTCAGGAGTAAAGAATAATTCTACGGGTATGCCAAAAATTTCTTTCCGGGTCGAATATTCAGTTTCGATGAGAGTAAAAAGTTTTCCTGCAGAAATAGGTGAAAATGCTGTGGAATGGTCCATTTAGAAAGGTAAGTTTAGTAATTTTAGCAATCGTAAAATTAGAAAATTATTGTAATGAAGGAGCCTTTATTTGCACAAACATCATGTATCATACTTGCGGCAGGAAATTCGGTGAGAATGGGTGAGCATAAAGCTTTATTGAAATTTGATTCCCAAAAGACATTTATTCAAAATATCACCGAAACCTATTTGCAATCCGATATTGAACAGGTAATTGTAGTTGTAAATTCCGAATTGTTTAAACTGATCAGTGAAAGCAGTCCGGAACTTAACAGGAAAGCTTCGTTGATTGTTAATGAACACCCTGAAAGAGGCAGGTTTTATTCATTGCAAACTGGGTTAAAGCAATTACAAACAGGCAATTCCTGCTTTTTTCAAAATATCGACAACCCTTTTACATCTGGAGAATTGTTGAAAAAACTGATACTTTATAAAGATCAAGCTGATGTAATAATACCTTCCTACCAAGGCAGGGCAGGGCATCCTGTGTTGATCAGCCAGTCGGTAGCTCAGGAAATATTGTTAGCAGAAGATTCTGACCTGAGAATCGATGTTTTTCTGAAAAAGTTCAAAATAAAGAAAGTTACAACAACAGAACGTAGCATTTCGGCAAATATCAATTCACGGGAAGACTACCTGGAAGCAGGATTAAATATTTATTAAGCGATCAGATTACTCTTATTTTCGGAGGCAAGATACCTGACGTTCAGAATCCGGTTGTTAAGGGAAATAGCCTGATCGGTTAATAAATGTGGAGGTAAAGCTTGTAAACATTAAGTTTAACACTGTTCAACAGCCGGAATTTTGTAATTTTGAAAAATAAATAGGATTATCAAATGAAGTGGAGACTGATATTTTTGTTTTGCCTCCTATCCGTGCAGCAGTTATTTGCACAGGATCAGTTGAAAATTGATAGCCTCCAAATTAAGCTAAATAATGCCAAAGAAGACACGACAAGGATAAAGATTCTGCTTGATCTTTCGGATAAATACAGCAGGACAGATTTTCTTAAAGCCCTCGAGAATGCTAAAAAGGCTTTGGAGATTTCAACCCATATCGAAAACAAATTATACATCGTTCGCTCTCATATTTTAATCGGGAATAGCCTTTTATTCCTTGGGAAATATGACGAGGCTATGAATAATTTCCTCACGGGTTTAAAAACAGCGAAGGAAAATAATTTTGAATTCGAACAGATTGTTGCGCTTTCTCACCTGGGAATTATCCAGGACCGGATTCAAAAATTTGATGAGGCACTAAAATATTATTTTGATGCTTTAAATATTTATAACAAAAGCATAGAACAGGGCAAACCTATTAAGGAACTTAAAAATATTCAGTCGTTATACAACAACATTGGTAATATTTATTCGTCAAAAAAGGACCCTGCCACCGGCGAAAAATACTACCTTAAAGGGCTTGCGCTGGCTGAGCAAAAGAACGATAATTTAAACATCGGGGTAATTTGCAATAACCTGGGGAAGTTAGGTATTGAACGAAAAGATTATCCCACGGCTTATAAATACCTGATGAGATCGCTTCACGCCCGTGAGAAAATCAACGACAAATCGGGGATGGCCAAGTCCTACAATTTCATTGCCAATTATTACCAGGCAACGGATAGCCTGCAACAGGCGCTGGAATATTCAAAAAAAGCCCTCGATCTGGGGACTGAGATTAAGGAACAACTTACGATTAAAACCGCTGCAAATTTCCTGTACGAAATCTATAAGAAACAAGGTAAGATAGACAAAGCATTGGAGTTCCACGAGCTTTTTAAACAGTCGAGCGACAGCCTGATCAACGACAGTAAAATTGAAGAAATAACAAGGCTTCAGCTGCAATATGAATATGATAAACTGGAAAAAGAAAGGGATGCCAGGCAACTTAGGGAAAGATATACATACATCATTATTGTATTTGCACTTATATTCGGATTGATAATTCTGGGCTTATTATTCGTCCTGGCAAAAAGCCGGAATAAACGTATCCATCTTGAAAAAGAAAAGCTGGAGAAAGACATGGTGATCAAAAATAAAGAGTTGACTACCAATGTATTATATCTTCTTCAAAAGAATGAGCTAATTATCAATATCACTTCCCGGCTTTTGAAACTAAAAGATAAGCTAAAAGAGGAAAATGTTGAGCCTGTACAAAGAATCATTTACGACCTTCAATCTTTGACGGACAAGGAAGTCTGGAAGGAATTTGAAGTCCGTTTCCAGGATGTTCACGAAGAATTCTACCAGAAGCTTAAAGATCAATTCCCTGTTCTGTCGCCTTCGGAAATTAAATTAGCAGCCTTCCTAAGGCTCAACATGACGACCAAGGAGATTGCATCCATTACCGGCCAGAGTATTAACAGCCTCGAAGTGGCCCGTTACCGTTTACGTAAAAAGCTGGGCATAACCAGCCAGGAAGTTAATCTCGTTAATTTCCTGTTGAATATTTAAATAGTATTCCCTTCCGATTTCTTTATATCACTGCAATACAGCGATGTATATCTTCCATGTATGGGATTTGCTAAGGTGCTGTTTCCTGATGTATGGATTTTTCTCAGGTCCTTTTTTCAGATGTATAGGTTTTATCAGCGGATAAATTTTTCTGTATCCGGAAGCGATAGTATTATTGCCGAAAGTTTTAATTTGAGTAATATGAAAAAGAAATCAATCGAAGAAGAGCCAATATCTGATAGTACAAATGTGCTTTTTGATCCGCATCAGAAAGTAACCGATGATGCCATACTCGAGAACATTACCATGCGGAAAGAGGAAAACCAGGCGTTGAAAAAGCTTCTGGATAATCTGAATTCAACGTTAGCAAAAAGCAAAGCATAAAGAAATTTTCAATTTATTAATCAACTAATCAAAACACCATGAGTAAATCAATTACAAGATTGCTGAAGTATGTTTTCCTGGTTTTAATCCTTGCTGCATTTGGCCTGTTGAATTCCTACGGACAGGAATATAAAGCCGGAGTTTTGCAGGGAACGATCCGTATTAAAATTAAACCCACCCTGGGCTCGGCTATAAAAATAAGTAAATCGGCTGCTACCGGAACAATAACTACCGGCATACAGGAACTGGACAGGCTCAATCGCACCTATGCAGTTACCGAAATGAAAAGGGTTTTCCGTTACTCACCTAAATTTGAAGAGAAACACAAGAAATACGGTTTAAATCTCTGGTATGAAGTAACAATCAATGCAAAAGCATCTTCAACCGAAGCTGTTAAAGGATATTCCCAGCTTCAGGAAATTGAAACGGCTGAACCTGTTCTTGAAAAAGTGCTGATTGATGGCAGCACAAAACCCATTTATCTTTCAAAATCTGAAAAGGGAACCAACAGCGAGTACTTTAATGATCCGTATTTAGCTAAGCAGTGGCATTACAACAATACAGGCCAATCGGGCGGAACACCTGGCTCGGACATCAATGCATACAAAGCATGGGACATAACCAAAGGTTCTAAAAATGTAATTGTTTCCATTCACGATATGGGTGTTGATGTTAAGCACGAGGATCTGAAAGATGCCATGTGGATAAACGAAACAGAATTGAATGGCATTGCCGGAGTGGATGATGATGGCAACGGATACAAGGATGATATTTATGGATTTAACTTTTCAAGCAATATAGGAACAATTGATGCTGGCTACCATGCAACCCATGTTGCAGGAACAATCGGTGCAATAAATAATAACGGAATCGGTGTTTCAGGGATTGCCGGCGGTTCAGGTTCGGCGGATGGCGTACGCATTATGTCATGCGAAATTTTAGGCGGAACCGGATCAGGAAACACACCGGATTCCTACATCTATGCTGCCGATATGGGAGCAGTTATTTCCCAGAACAGCTGGGGTTATAATTACCCCGGAACTTACGAACAATCAGTTTTAGATGCTATCGACTACTTTATCGCTGAAGCCGGAAATTATCCGGGAAGTCCGATGAAGGGAGGAGTTGTAATTTTCGCTGCGGGTAACAGTGCAATTGAAGAAGCCAGTTATCCCGGATACTATGAACCTTGTATTGCAGTTGCTGCTTTAAATGCATCTTCGTATCTAACCACATATTCTAATTATGGCACTTGGGTAGATTTAGCAGCTCCGGGCGGCCAGGCAGAAGACAATGCCAATATTGATCCGAATTCGGAATATAAAAATGGCGTTTTAAGCACCCTTGACCACGATTCCTATGGCTTTATGGACGGAACTTCAATGGCATGTCCACATGTTTCGGGAGTCGCCGCTTTGGTTATTTCAAAATTTGGCGGACCTATTTTTACAAATACAGATCTTAAAAACAGGCTTTTAACCGGGACAAGGTTCCTGGATACTATTCCTGAAAACCAATCCTATGCAGGTAAGCTTGGTTCCGGCTCTATTGATGCTGTCCTGGCCTTGGCTGTCAATAACAATATCGCACCAAATGCAATTGCTGATTTACAACTGAACGGTATCGCGCAGGATTTTGCAAAAGTGAGTTGGACAGTTCCTGCCGATAATGATGATGTAAAACCTGTTTCCTTCGAAGTTATCTATTCAACTATGGAAATTTCGGATGCTACCTTGCAGTATGCAAAAGTCATAAAAATGAATAACCGTTTGGAGCCTGGTGACAGAGATACTCTTGAAATCAATTACCTGAAACCGCTTACCAAATACTATTTTTCGGTCAGATCAATTGATCGCTGGGGAAATAAATCAGAGTATTCGAATCTGGTTACAGGCACAACCAATGCGGGTCCTGATGCACTGATTGATCCAAATTTGACCGCTCTGGAATTGACAGTTGATGTTACTTCAAACGCTGTCGGTAGCAAGTCCTTCGATCTTTTAAATAAGGGGGAAGGCCTGTTGAAATGGGATGCTACAACCCATCATCAGAATGCATATCCTAACAACGTTAAAACCATAAGGTATCCTGAACTTCAGACGGTTCACATATCGAATGGCAAAAATGTAATGGCTTCAAAAGCAGGAGATGCCGGGCATCCGGTTCCTTTTGCAATTGATAATCCTGCTGATACAGCTATGAGTTATGTTGGTAGCTATAGTTTATGGGTCCTTGGCGAAACCGATACAACCTATACCAACTCTTCGGCTACCCGTTTTTACGTTAACGATCCGAAAGGATTTTACCTTACAAACGTTGATGCGTTTTTAGTTCATAAAGAATCAACCGGGCCAATTGTTCTGGAAGTTTATGAAGGAGAGAATATTGCCGATGCTAAAATTATTTACAAACAGGAGGTTGCCAATTCTTCTGATTATGGTTACACCAGCATTCCCCTTGACGACAGGATATTCTTTGAGAAGGGTAAAGCATTCTGGATTGTTTTCCATGTTCCTTCAATGAACCTGTACCCGCTTGGCGCCGGATTGGAAACCAAAAAGGAGGATTCGAAAAACTGCTATTACAGTTCTAACCTGGGTAAAACCTGGAGTTTGTTCGAGGATGTTTACTACGATAACCAACTTGTGTGGGCAGTTTATGCAGGGAGCAAGTATCAGGATATAGGTAAATATATTGTCCTTTCGCCCGCTAACGGCACTGTTGAATCGGCTGATTCAACACGTATTACTGCCACCGTGGATGGCACAAATATGATAAATGGTAACTACACGGCTGCCATTGTTATCAGCACAAACGAAACCAGCGAACCTTTGCTTCGCTTACCTGTTAACCTTACTATCGAAGGTCATAAACCGGTTCTGAAATCATTACGCAGAGTTGACCTTGGCGGAGTGTTGATTGGCAACGAAAAAACCATTGAGGTAAAGCTTCAGAATACCGGCCTGGGCAGGTTCAAATTCGAAAGTTATGGATACGATCCAAACTCGAATTCTATCTACTTCCAGCTTTCGAATCCGCAGTTTACCTATGTTTCAGGACTAAACTCTTATTTTGAAGCCGGAACAGAACAAACTGTTAAGTTTAAGTTAAAACCTACGCAACAAGGCAATATCGCTTCAACGGTAAAAATGCAGGATGACAAAGGAAATACCTATTCGTTCGAACTGATTGGTGTTGGTATTGATCCTCCTGTGATGGTAATCGCACCTTCTGATACAACAATTCTTGGACTTGCAATTGGAGATGCAATCAAAGGATCATTCTATCTGAAAAATGTAGGAAAATATCCTCTGGATTATTTCGCCCCAAGCTTTGCCGATGGATCGAATATGGCTGAAATCCCATCGAACATTCATAAGTTTGGTTACCTGGCAGGTACAAATCCTGCTGGCGTAAAACCAGTGCCGGCCTATAGCTGGACTGATATTTCAACAACCGGAACAGATGTTTCAGGTCATCTTGCATCCGATGCCGACCGTTTCTTCCAGGTAGATATGGGATTTGAATTCCCGTTCTTTGGCAAAAATGAGTCGTCTATTTATATTTCCCGTTACAGCACACTGAGCTTTGATACTGAAGGTTATATCTGGAGTGCTTCTCCTTTACGTTACAAATGGGAAGGATTGCCCGACAGGATAATTTCAGTTTTAGGTATTTTTACTCCTTTTGAAGATGGCGGTCATGTTTACTACCAGCGGTTCCAGGACAAATTTATTGTTCAGTGGCAGGATGTTTCCCTTTATGGAATGGGCACAGGCGCTTATCAGGCTGTTCTGCACGACAACGGCACCATCAATATATACATTAAAGATATCACCGCGACAGGATGGGCAACACTCGAAAATATTGCCGCAAGTTCCTATATCGGTATCGAAGATCAAACAAAAAATGACGGTATAAATATTCACGATTATAATGCACCTAATCCTGCTATTATTTCAAGCGGATCATCTGTTGAATTTACCAGTCCTGGACAAGGATTGTTCTCAACCTTAACAAATCCGGCAGGTACTGTTCAGGCTGGCGAATCAGTGAAATTGAACTATACGATTAACACGGATAAGCTTTATGTTGCTGATTATACCGAAAAAATAGCTGTATTAACCAACGATCCATTTAACAATCCCGGCTTGTACACTGTAAACTTTAATATAGCAAGCGGTGGAGTTCCAACTGTTATTTTAAGCAATGATGCACTGGATTTTGGCCAGGTATTTCAGAATGATACGAAAACGGAAACATTCTTCCTTGCCGATACCGGTAAAGCTCCAACCAGCATTTTGAGTGCCATTTTCAAGCATGGTTACTTTACCATTAATGGAACATTTCCGGAAGTATTAAAACCAGGAAGAGCCGTTTTCCACGATGTCAATCTTATCACTTCAACTATTGGAGCATATAAGGATACACTGATAATTTCGACCTCTGAAGGCAAAACGTTTGAAATTGCACTCACCGGCGAGGTCATTGATGCGCCAAAAATAAGTGCAAATATTGCTGAAATCACTGAAACGCTTGAGTCGGGTTCTACTAAATCAGTCAGCCTGGTTATCACTAATTCCGGAAATCACGACCTGGATTTTGCGCCTGTCGGAAATGCATGGATGAACATTGCAGTTCCGCCTTTAAAACAAGTACCTGTTATTCCTGATTATACTTATCAGTTTAAAAGCAGTACCGAAGCTGGAGGACCAAATTTCAGCTGGACCGAAATAGGAGAAGAACCCAATAAAGTAACCGTTGGCGACCTTTGGGCCGGCGATAGTCCCTGGACTGAGAAAATTGGTCTTCCGTTTACTTTTAACTACTATGGGAACATATACAACTATGTTTACATTGGATATAACGGGATAATCAGTTTTACTGACGGACAGGACCTAAACCCATTCGGTGGCACAGCCATACCCAATATTGAAGTCCCAAATAATTTTATTGCACCGTTTTATGGTTTTATTGGTCCTTCCTGGGTAGAGGAATATCCAAAAACCGGGTATTATGTTAAAGCTGATGAAGATAAGGTTATCGTTGAGTTCAGGGAATTCAATACAGGATTCGGTATGACGGGACCTATTTCAATACAGGTGATTCTTTACAAAACCGGGAATATTAAATTCCAGTATAAAATGGCTGAGGAAAACGACGGGGATATAATAACGAGTTTTGGCGTAATAGGTGTTGAAAATATCGATGGAACTGAAGGTGTACAGATTGCCGATCACAACATGAAAAACAGGAACAAAACCGCTTACGAGCTTTCGCCTGTTAATAAGTACGTTGTAGCTGCCGGCGGAAATAAAACATTTAATGTTCAGCTTAATGCTAAAGAGCTGTTTGCGGGTGACTATAAGGCAGATTTAAATCTTATCAATAATTCGCCTTCCGGACAAGGTTTGTCCATTCCGGTTTCGTTAACAGTTACGGGTTCAGCCAATATTAACACTCCCGCTTCGGTAGAAGTCGGTGATATCCTGGTTATTGAAACTCCCGGAAACTGGGGCTCAACATTCAAATCCTACGAAAACACTTTTACTATCGAAAACTCAGGTACCGCAAAAGCAGAAGTGCTCCAGTTTGATATCTCAAAGCTGACCTCATCAACAGTATATGGCTCTGTTCTTGCCCAGGATTGGTTTGGTAACTGGACGTATCAATGGATTGATGTTGCTAATTTACCGGCATACGATTGGAATAAAGCATCAACAATTCCTTTATACCTGCAACCAAAATCCATAATGCAATATAAAGTTGCCATTACTCCTCAAATGGCTGGTGAAATTAAGGATACCCTAACCGTTATTACGGACAAAGGGGATTTTTTAATTCCAATAAATGGCAATGCGTTTACACCTCCAGCTTTACATGCTGATCCTGATACTCTCGAAGTTTACGCACAGTTACCAACGCATACTGAAACTAAATCCATATTGCTTGATAACACCGCCGGTGGTTACAAACTAGGTTATTCTTTAGCTATTGCTTATAAGCGCCCTGTGCAGATAACCACTACTTCGGTTGATCCCCAAACATTTAGCCTGACTGCAGCTGAACCTGTATTGGTTTCCAAAAAGCTTAATAAACTTAAAAGGAAAACTGTGAAATCTGCAACGGCATTTAACAGGGAATTGTCCTACGAATCTGCAACTTCAGCAGAAACCGGTCTGGGTTATGGCGGGTCATCAGCATTCTATACGTTAACTGTCTTCCAGGCCCCGGCCACCGGGTTTAATTTAACTCATGTTCAAACCTGGTATGTAGCCGGAGCATGGTTAAACTCAAAAATCAGAGTACAGGTTTATGCCGGAAGCAGCGATATCTATAAAGCGCAGCTGATTCATAGCCAAATGTATACTTACACTATCCCAGAGACAAGCGCCGCTGGT
>CAIWMA010000453.1 GCA_903913645.1 uncultured Bacteroidales bacterium
TGATCCTCGGTTTTATTGCCGTAATACTTGGTACGCTGAATGTTGTCGGTGGATTTGTGGTTACCGACCGCATGCTGGAAATGTTTAAGAAGAAGAAAAAATAGGGAGAAAGAATATGGAAACAATTACAAAACTTATCGAATTTTCCAGCGAAATCTCCATTCTTGAGATTTCTTACCTCGTCGCCTCTATTCTGTTTATCCTGGGGCTGAAAAAGCTTAGCCATCCTGCAACAGCGCGTTCTGGAAACCTATGGGCAGCCGCTGGTATGGGAGCCGCAATCCTGTTTACAATTCTTTTTCACAAAAAAGATGGAGCGCCAATCGGCAATATACTTTGGATCGTAATCGCACTTGCCATTGGTAGTTTTATTGGCTGGTATTCATCCAAAAAGGTGAAAATGACCGCTATGCCGCAGATGGTATCTATTTTCAATGGTATGGGTGGTGCCTGTGCTGCTTTGATATCACTGATGGAATTTCCTAAAATGCAGAATTCAATGGCACTTGCCGGAGATGCCCACATGCTTGGTGGTGAGGGAATTGCAATATTGCTTGGATTAATGATCGGGGGCGTTTCGTTTGCCGGAAGTATGATTGCCTTCGGAAAACTTGACGGAAGAATCGGCGACTTTAAACATCCTGTTTTACGAATTATCAACCTCACTTTCCTTGTAGGCTTGTTTGTTGCATTGGTACTTATCCTTTTCATGAAACCTGAATCGGGAAACAACCTGCCTATTTATCTTTTTGCGTTAGCAGCGTTAATTTATGGAGTAACCTTCGTTATGCCGATTGGTGGAGCCGATATGCCGGTTGTAATTTCACTTCTCAATTCATTTACCGGGGTTGCAGCTGCCATGGGCGGTTTCCTTTACGCTAACCAGGCAATGCTTACCGGAGGTATCCTTGTTGGCTCATCAGGTACAATCCTTACCATTTTGATGTGCAAGGCAATGAACCGCTCACTTTTAAATGTAATTATTGGTGCGTTTGGCGTAGCCGGTGCAGCCGGAACTGAAGATGGCGATAAAACCGTTAAGGAAATCTCACTCAGCGATGCAGCCGTATTGCTAAGCTATTCACAGAAAGTGTATATAGTACCAGGTTACGGACTTGCTGTGGCTCAGGCTCAGCATCTTTGCCACGAACTCGACAATTTGCTTGCAAGCAAAGGCGTTGAAGTTAAATACGCCATTCATCCTGTTGCTGGTCGTATGCCAGGCCACATGAATGTTTTGCTGGCTGAAGCCGATGTTCCGTACGAGAAATTGGTTGAAATGGAAGATGCCAACAACGAAATGGGAAATACCGATGTGGTAATTGTTATCGGTGCCAACGATGTAGTTAACCCTGCCGCTGAAGATGATCCATCCAGCCCTATTTACGGTATGCCGATTATTAAAGCACTGGATGCCAAAAATGTTATTGTAATGAAGCGCAGTATGGCCGCCGGGTATGCAGCAATTCCGAATAACCTTTTCTATCACCAGAAAAACCGAATGCTGTTTGGTGATGCCAAAGCTACGTTACAGAAGTTGGTAGCTGAGATTAAAAGTTTGTAGTTACTCATATAGTTAGTATGAGACTTAAAATCCGGCGAGAGTTAAGTCTTTCGCCGGTTTTTTTATGGTTAGTAGTAAGGGTGGGGCTTTGAGCAGTGGCTGATTATGCACCAAGCGAATGGATTACCTTCGGTGAGATAGTTCGCGTGGTAGCGGGGGCCTATAATTTTACACCGATTTGTTGATATGCTTTTCAATCAAGGACAGTAATCTGGCATTATTAACGGGTTTTGCAATATAATCATTGCAACCGGCTGCAATTGCCTTCTCACGGTCGCCCGAAAGACCAAAAGCAGTCTGCGCTATTATGACAATATTTTTGTTGAACTTCCGGATTTGGCGTGTAGCTTCATATCCATTTATATCCGGCATTTGAATATCCATCAGCACTAAATCAATGTCCTGGTTTTTTCGACAGGTTTCAATGGCTGTAGCTCCTGTACTTACTTTTATTATTTCTTTGCTGTAAGGTTTCATTGCTATTGACACCAACATCTCCGATGTTTCATCGTCTTCGGCGATTACTATTTTAAGATTCCGAAACATATTTTTTGTTTCAGCGCCTGCAACAGGATTCAGATTCGCAATTTTATCATTCGGGAAAGGATGGTACGGAATTGAAAAAAAGAACGCTGACCCCTTCCCTTCTTCACTTTCCAGCCAGATTCGTCCACCCAACAATTCGGTATACGCTTTGGCAATGGATAAACCGAGGCCGGCACCCTGAAAAGCATGTTTATCGGAAATATCTGCCTGTATAAA
>CAIWMA010000454.1 GCA_903913645.1 uncultured Bacteroidales bacterium
CTGAGGCCAGCAGAATCAATGAAATAAAGAATTCCCTGTATAGAAAATCAACCATCCAGGAAGCAAAGATCCCGGCAAAAACTACAATGGAAGTAAGCCCGATCATGGCAACCGATATTCCATCCACTCCAACCGTGTAATGAATATTCAGTGTCGGGAACCAAACTGCATCGTAGTAGAACAACATGGCGGCAGTGTTTCCGGCATGGCGTTCTACCAGGTACATATAAATAAGGATTCCGGCCATGATAAGTTGAATTCCCATGCCGATGGCGCTCACGAGGCGGGTTTGCTTCATATTGCTGGTAAACAATATGGCAATGATCGTGAGTAAAGGAATCAGAATAAATAAGCTGAGTATGTTCATGTTAAGTAGCTTGCAGTTTTAAATTGAATTTTTTTTCAATCAGTTTAATTAATATTCCACAGGTAAACAAATATCAGAACCAGCGCTATTGCACCGCTTACAAAAACGTAACCGTATTGTTGCAGTCTGCCCGACTGGAATCCTTTTATCAGGTTGGATGTGTTATCAACTGTACGAGCAACCAGGTTCATAAATCCGTCAACAATATGCCTGTCGAACCATGCAACTGGTCTTGAAATATAAGCGAAGATGATCTTTTTTGTCACAAACAAATAAACTTCATCCATGTAAAATTTATGATATGCCCATTTGTATCCATTGCCAAAAACACCAGCAAGTTTATCAGGTAAACCATTTGCTTTCATATACATAGCCGTTGCGCCTCCGATACCTAACAATGCAATTAAAACGGAAGGAATAGCAATGCTCCAATCCAGGTGCGATTCAAATGGCATACCATCGGAAGTAACAAGTGCATGGAAAGGAAGGAATCCAGCAAATACAGCTCCGAATGCCAGAATCATTAAAGGAATGGTCATTACATATGGCGCTTCGTGTGGTGTGTGATGATAATGTGTTGCTTTACCCCAGAAGATGCTGAAATACAGGCGGAACATATAGAACGCTGTTAAACCGGCAACCAGGTATTCGATTGTGAAAAGAATTTTGTTATGATGCCATGCAGCAACCATGATTTCGTCCTTGCTCCAGAAACCGGATAAAGGAGGAATACCTGCGATTGTAATACAAGCGATCAGGAAAGTGGCATGTGTGATTGGCAAATATTTGCGAAGCCCGCCCATATCCTTCATATCATTGCTGTGAACAGCATGAATGATAGCGCCGGCTCCAAGGAATAATAAAGCCTTGAACATAGCGTGAGTAAACAAGTGAAAGTTACTGGCCATAAAACCAAGTCCGTTTTCACCGCCGTATCCTGAAACACCAAGCGCCAGCATCATATAACCGATCTGCGACATGGTTGAATAGGCAAGAACTCGTTTTATATCCGTTTGTGTACAGGCAATAATTGCCGCAAACAGCGACGAAATACCGCCGACCCAGGCAACAACCGTAAGTGCGTCAGGAGCTCCTAGAGCATAAACAGGGAAAAGGCGTGCTACAAGGTAAACGCCAGCAACAACCATTGTTGCAGCATGAATAAGTGCTGAAACAGGTGTTGGACCTTCCATAGCATCCGGTAACCAAACATGTAAAGGAAACATGGCAGATTTACCTGCACCGCCCATAAAGATAAAAATCAGTGACCAAGTAAGAACCGACATTCCCATAAATGCTGCTCCGCCTGGCATTGTAATAGCCGGTCCGGTTGGACTTGTAAGAAGCTGGAAATCAAAAGTTCCGGTATTGAATGATAGAATCAGTATTCCGATAAGGAATCCAAGGTCGGCAAAACGTGTTACTATAAAAGCTTTTTTCGAAGCGGCAACTGCACTTGGTTTTTCGTAATAGAAACCAATCAAAAGGAAAGATGAAACCCCAACAAGTTCCCAGAAAATATACATCTGGAAAATATTGGTGGCCAAAACCAAACCAAGCATTGAAAAACTAAACAGCGACAGAAAC
>CAIWMA010000455.1 GCA_903913645.1 uncultured Bacteroidales bacterium
CTGGCTTACTTTGGAAAACGTTTATGCAGATTCCTGAAATACAGAACGGGTTAAAAAAGCTTGAACAGGAAAGCAAACAGATTAAAGATCAGGGAAAATAAATTCTTAAAATTAAAACAGGTATTATGAAAAAAAGCATAACAAGTATATTTATCTTCATTGTGCTGATTGCATTTTCGGCATGCAAAACAAAACAATCAGACGTTCTGACAATCAGCCCAGCTTCACTGAAAGACAAAATTGCCGGTGGCTGGGCGGGCAAAATGATTGGCGTTACTTATGGCGCTCCCGTTGAATTCCGTGCACAAGGAAAAACTTTTGACGACTCAATTAAATGGACACCTAAAGATATCAGGGGCAGCATGTGGCAGGATGATATTTATGTGCAACTTACTTTTATGATGACCATGGATAAATATGGCATAGATGCACCGGCGGCAAAATTCCAGGAAATGTTTGCAAAAGCAGGATATATGCTCTGGCATGCTAATGTTCAGGCTCGTAAAAATTACTACGACGGCATTTTCCCGCCCGCTTCCGGAAGTCCTGAATATAACTCTCATGCCGATGATATCGACTTCCAGATTGAGGCAGATTATTTAGGTTTTATGTGTCCTGGCATGCCAAATACCGCATCAAAAATGGCCGATAAAATAGGTCACATTATGAATTACGGTGATGGTGTGTATGGTGGGATTTTTCTATCATCCCTTTATACACAAGCCTTTTTCGAAAATAATATTCCTTCCATTATTGAAAATGCACTTAAATCAATTCCGGCTGAAAGTGATTATGCTAAAATTGTTGCTGATGTAATTACGCTTCACAAGCATAATCATAATAACTGGAAATCTGCCTGGGCTGAACTTCAGGCAAAATGGGGGTATGATCATTTCTGCGAAGCCGGCGGAACGTTCAACATCGATGCAAAGTTTAACGGGGCATTTATCGTGATGGGACTTCTCTACGGCGATGGCGAACCAATGAAAACAATGGAGATTACCACCCGTTGCGGACAGGATGCCGATTGCAATCCCAGCAATGCCATGGCAGTCCTTGGGGTAGTAATTGGTTTTGATAAATTACCTCAGAATATGAAGGATGGTGTAACCTATATGGGCGATTCCTTATTTATAAATACCGATTATTCCTTTAATAAAGCCGTTGCAAAAACATATAACTATGCAACTAAACTGATTGCAGAAAATGGCGGAAAAGTTGGCGAAAATGAAATTTCAGTCAGAAGACAGCTGCCGGTCGCACCTGCCCTGGAAGTATCATTTCCAAATGTTGTAATGGATAAGAAAATACCAATTTTTGAAAAGGGAACCTGGACATTTACGGGAAACTGGAAAACCTTGCAACGGGCCGGCTCACCGGGCGAAAAACCATGGGATCAGTCGAAATTTGCAGAAAAAGCAGGCGATGCGATCGAGATCAGTTTTTCTGGTTCAGGTATTTCGATTGATGGCAATTGGGTGAAAGACGGAGGTAAGGCAGATGTATTTCTGGATGGAAAACTTGTGTGCACTGTTGACACCTACTACGATTACAATAAGCAGGAACACGAAAATGTCACAATCTGGCATGTAACAAGATTGGCTGATGGTCAACATAAGGTAAAACTTGTAGTGAAAGGCGAAAAGAAACCGGAATCCTTTGGGACAAAAATCTATATTACCAAAGCCGTTATTTATAAAACAGCTGCAAAGAAAAGTGCTTCATATAAGTTTTCGTTTGAAAAATAGAAATTGGAATTCTCCATAATGAAGAAATTAGAATTTTACCTCACTTTTAGTATAATCGTTGCATTAGCAATTCCTGCATTGGCGCAGCAAACAACCTATTGCAACCCGGTAAATATCGATTATGGCTACACTCCTATTCCGAATTTTAGCGAATGGGGCAAACACCGAGCCACCGCTGATCCCGCAATTGTGAATTATAAAGGCGATTATTTCCTGTTTTCAACAAATCAGTGGGGTTACTGGTGGAGCAGCGACCTTGTAAAATGGAACTTCATTTCAAGGAAGTTCCTCCGTCCATGGAACGAAGGATATGACGAACTTTGTGCACCGGCGGTAGGAATAGTCGGCGACACCATGCTTGTTTTCGGTTCAACCTACACGGGTGAATTTTCAATTTGGATGAGTACAAATCCTAAAACTGATGAATGGAAACCACTGGTAGAAAAATTCGCAATAGGAGGTTGGGACCCGGCGTTTTTTACCGATGACAACGGCCGATTTTATATGTACAATGGAAGCAGCAACCAATTTCCGCTTTACGGAGTTGAGTTGGACAGAAAAACCATGCAACCCAAAGGAACCCGAAAGGAAACCTATATCCTCGAACCCTGGCGCTATGGCTGGCAGCGTTTTGGTGAAAACTATGACGACACTTTCCTCGATCCGTTTATCGAAGGTTCGTGGATGACTAAAAACAATGGGAAATATTATCTGCAATATGGCGCTCCGGGAACGGAATTCAGTGGGTATGCCGATGGCGTAGTAGTTGGGGATAGTCCGCTCGGACCGTTTACACCTCAATCCATGCCATTGAGTTACAAACCTAGTGGATTTGCCCGTGGCGCAGGTCATGGGGCAACTTTCCAGGATAAATGGAATAATTACTGGCATGTTTCAACCATTTCCATTTCAGTTAAAAATAACTTTGAACGTAGAATTGGTATCTGGCCAACTGGTTTCGATAAAGATTGCGTAATGTATTGCAATACAGCTTTTGGCGATTATCCGACTTATCTGCCAAATGGGAAAGAAGACCACCTGCAAAGCAATTTCACCGGCTGGATGTTGCTGAATTACAACAAACCGGTTAATGTTTCGTCAACTTATGGAAATTATAATGCCAATAATGCCGTTGATGAAAGTATCAGAACCTACTGGTGTGCTGCATCTGCTAATGAAAACGAGTGGATTCAATCCGACCTGGGAGCTATTTCAACAGTTCATGCCATTCAGATAAATTATGCTGACCAGGACGCTGAGTTTCTTGGCAAATCTTTAGGCGTGTTTCACCAATACAAAATCCTGGAATCGGCCGATGGCAAAAAATGGAATATCCTGGTTGACAAAAGCACAAATAAAACCGATGTTCCTCACGATTATGTAGAACTTTCAAAACCGGTTCAAACCCGTTACCTTCGCATGATCAATATTCATATGCCTACCGGCAAATTCGCCATAAGCGGTTTTCGGGTTTTTGGCCTGGGATCTGGCGAAAAGCCAAAAGCTGTTACCGAGTTTCAGATCTTTAGGACCAAAAAGGACAAGCGCAGTGCATGGCTTAAATGGAATCCGGTCGACAATGCATACGCTTATAATATTTACATGGGAACTGATCCGGGTAAACTGTACAATTCCATAATGGTTTATAATTCCAACGAATACTGGTTAAAAACTATGGATAAAGAGAAACCCTATTATTTTACCATAGAAGCAATTAACGAAAATGGGGTAAGCAATTCAACTCCGGTAAGGAAGGTAGAGTAGATTGATAATTTTAAACATTTTCTTCAGAATTTTAGTAAAAATCAAATCAATAAAATCAAAATGAAAAGCACAAAAATCTACTTAATGAGCATACTGATGCTATTTGTATTGAGTGTTATAGCACAGAATAAACCGCTTACTTCTGATCTGAAAATGAAAGTGTATATCGATGGCCTGATGAAAAAAATGACCATTGATGAGAAAATAGGACAATTGAATTTATGTGGCGCCGGCGATATAACTACAGGTCAAACAGCAAGTTCGGATATCGGAAAGAAAATCAGGGAAGGCAAAGTTGGAGCCATACTGAATCTCAAATCGGTTGATAAGATCCGCGATGTCCAAAAAGTAGCTGTTGAAGAAAGCCGCATGAAAATCCCGGTGATGTTTGGAATGGACGTTATTCACGGATACCAGACAACTTTCCCGATTCCACTGGCATTATCGTGTAGCTGGGACATGGCATTGATTGAAAATTCCGCAAGGATAGCAGCTACAGAGGCGAGCGCCGACGGTATCTGCTGGACTTTTTCCCCAATGGTGGATATTGCCCGCGATCCACGCTGGGGCCGTATTGCCGAAGGTTCCGGAGAAGATGCCTACCTGGGTTCACAGGTTGCAAAAGCAATGGTAAAAGGATACCAGGGCAATGACCTCACAAGGAACAATACAATTATGGCTTGTGTTAAACACTTCGCCCTTTATGGTGCTGCTGAAGCCGGGCGCGACTACAATACTACCGACATGAGCCGCCTTCGCATGTACAACGAATACCTGCCGCCCTACAAAGCAGCCTTTGATGCCGGTGCAGGAAGTGCAATGAGTTCATTTAATGAACTTGATGGATTGCCTGCGACTGCTAATGAATGGCTTATGACCGAACTACTTCGTAAGCAATGGGGTTTCAAAGGGTTCGTAGTAACCGATTTTACTGCTATTAATGAAATGATTGAGCACGGCTTAGGTGATCTGCAGGCTGTTTCGGCATTAGCTCTCAAAGCCGGTACGGATATGGATATGGTGGGTGAAGGCTACCTTACAACATTGAAAAAGTCGTTAAAGGAAGGAAAGATTTCAGAAGCCTACATCAACCAGGCTTGCCGCCGGATACTGGAAGCCAAATACAAACTTGGTCTTTTCGATGATCCTTACCGGTATTGCGATGCGAATCGTGCCAAAACGGAAATTGGCACCGATGAACATATGAATGAAGCCCGTGAAGACGCCACCCAGACTTTTGTATTGCTAAAGAATGAAAACCAGCTTTTGCCTTTACCGATTAATGGGAAAATTGCGCTGATAGGTCCGATGGCGGATAACCTTTATAACATGGCTGGCATGTGGAGTGTTGCTGTTGATCACCATCAGTCTGTAACAGTACTTCAGGGACTTAAAAATGCTATTGGTAACAAAGCCGAAATCCTGTGTTCGAAAGGCGCTAACTTTGTGGATGATCCAAAGCTGGATCTAATTATTAATAATACAGAAATACCTACTATTGACCCGGTACGAACTCCAAAAGAATTGTTAGATGAAGCCGTTGCGATTGCTTCAAAATCAGACGTAATTGTTGCTACCCTTGGTGAAGCAGCCGAAATGAGCGGCGAATGCACAAGCAGGACAAACATACAAATCCCTGAAAATCAGAGAGACCTTTTAAAAGCCTTGCTTTCCACAGGTAAACCAGTGGTTCTGCTTCTGTTTACTGGAAGGCCGCTGGATTTATCATGGGAAAGCAAAAATGTTCCGGCAATACTAAATGTCTGGTTTGGCGGAACCCAGGCAGGAAATGCAATTGCTGATGTTCTGTTTGGTAAAGTGAATCCATCAGGAAAACTTACTGCAACATTCCCGCAAAATATAGGCCAGGTTCCAATCTATTACAACCATAAAAACACAGGACGACCAATAGATTCCGGCAAAGGCGGCTGGTTCACAAAATTCCTTTCGAACTACATGGATGTTTCCAATGAGCCGCTTTTCCCGTTTGGTTATGGCCTGAGCTATACCACGTTCAGTTATTCTGATCTGAAACTTGACAAACAAAAACTAACTTCTGGTGGAAAAATCAATGTTTCAGTAACTCTTACCAATACAGGAAAATACGATGGTGCCGAAGTAGCTCAGTTATATATCCGCGATATGGTTGGCAGTATCACCCGCCCGGTGAAAGAATTAAAAGGTTTCCAGAAAGTATTTCTAAAAGCAGGTGAAAGCCGTACTTTAAATTTTACAATCACCCCTTTAGACCTGGCTTTTTATAACAGTGATTTGCAATTTAAGGCTGAGCCGGGAGATTTTAAGGTATTTGTCGGCACCAATTCATCAGATACAAAAGAGGGTAACTTTACGTTGGAATAGGATTTAAGTTCCATTTCCGATTGAATCTGTTACAAACTTTAGCCAGTGGAAAATTGTACTTCCCTTAAAGAAATATATTATCATTGAAGTCTGATAATAAGCATTAAACAGAAAAATTTCTTTGTGATAAAAAATGAGAATAGCTAAAATTCTTTGCCTGCTTACAGGTTTAATGCTTGCAAAGTTCACTGATGGCCAGACCTATCTGTATTTTCAGGATAGTCCAAATCCCAATTATCTCGATGAAAGCTGGATGGAACTAACACCACCCAGCATACTTGAGCGATTGGGAACCGACCTGCTAAGATTCCCTGTTGAAACAACAATACCTGCCCACCAAGGCATGAATTCACTCAGGCTCCACTGGACTTCAAACGTCGGTGGCATTTGGGTGGCTATTGCTGCCGGAACAGGATGGGCTGCCAAGAACCTTGTGGGAACCGATACCCTGTCTTTCTGGCTTTTTTCATCTACTTTCCAAGCGGCTAGTGTACTTCCAAAGGTATTTATGGAAGATGTTTACAATACTAAGACCACAAAAATCAGTATTATTCCATACAGTGCGGATTTAAAGCCAGCTACCTGGACAAGAATTCTCATTCCGATGAATGTAATTTTCAATTCCAGCCCAACCGTCGATTTTACGCAAATCAAAACTATTGGCTTTGGCCAGAACCTGGCCGACGGCATTTCGCATACTCTGCTTGTTGATGATATTAGGGTAGTCAAAGGAAATGGCACATTTCTGCCCACGGCAGTACCAACCGGACTTATTGCAACAGGATATGACAGCCATGTATATCTTAAATGGAAACCCAACACCGAGCCGTTTCTGCTGGGCTACGAAATCCACCAATCCACGGACGGAGGCGCAACATACCATCTCCGTAATATTGTAGCAGGTACTGATTCAACATGCACTGATTTTGTAAGACCTTTGGGTACAAACCTGTCATTGATTTACCGGATTAAATCGTTGAATGCTGCTAACCAGGCATCCGGATTTTCCGACATGGCTGTATGTAATACTCATGATTTTTCGGATGACGAGCTAAAAACCATGGTGCAGGAAGCAAACTTCCGTTATTTCTGGGATTATGGCCACCTGGCATCGGGAATGGCCCGGGAACGATTAGGATCGGATAACACCGTAACCACCGGGGGATCAGGCTTTGGTGTAATGTCACTTCTTGTAGGAATAGAAAGAGGATTTATTACCCGCCAGCAGGGAATAGATCGGATGCTGCGCATATTGAACTTCCTTGAAACTGCAGATCGTTTCCATGGAGCGTGGTCACATCAGATGGATGGTAATACCGGCCGTACTATACCCTTCAGCACCATGGATAATGGCGCTGATATTGTTGAAACAGCATATATGATACAGGGGCTGCTCGCTGCACGCCAATATTTTAAAAATAATGATGCCAACGAACAAATTATCAGGCAGAAGATTACAACTTTATGGGAAGGTGTTGAATGGAGCTGGTTTCGTAAAGATAACGGAAATTATATTTATTGGCATTGGTCGCCTAACTATGCCTGGGCCA
>CAIWMA010000456.1 GCA_903913645.1 uncultured Bacteroidales bacterium
ATGGTATCGCTTTGTGAGATTCTCAATTTTAATGATTTCGTAGTTTTGAATTCGTTTTGGGTGTTTGTGATTGGTGACTGGTGACTGGTGACTGGTGATTCGTAACTGGTGACTAGTTACTGGTGATAGATTTAAAACTTAGTGATTAAAAACAATCATAATCTGAATTCCTTTTCCGGCAGTTATAACATTCTTAGTATTCTGAAGCGGCATTCTGTAATCCTCAGGATTCCAGTAAGCCATAAAGTACAAGTCGAGTTTACTGAACTGGTGTTTCCAGTTTACAAAATTATAAAAGGTATTATTTGTCCAGTCGTGATAAAATACAGCGCTTAGCTGGTTGCTGATATTAAACGGGTAAGATATGCTCAATCCCGAAAACGACAACCTTTCGTTAAAATCAAATGCTTCTTCTCCGTAACCGTAAACCATATGTTCAAACACAGCATTAAGACCGTTCCCTATACTAAAAGTATAATCGGTGCCAACCGTAAATATTTCCTGGTTGGTTGCCATTCCTGAGTTGATGGATTTATGAATCCATGCACTTTCGAACCATATTCCTGGCCCGACATCCCATTTTCCATCAAGTCCAATGCGTTGTTCGGGTGTGTTTTCACTTCCTGTAATTGAATCGGATAACAACCGTGTATCAGCCTGCCGGAAATGGCAGCTAAAAGCAGCATCTCCTTTTAAAAGCGGAACCTGCATTCTTCCGCCAAATTCAGGAGTTCTGTGTGTAGTTTTTGCCAGTTCCCAGGTCTTTGTCTCTTTGTTTCCATACAATCCCCAAAGCCAGATATTGGCATTGTTCAGAAAATAATACCTCCCGAGCACAGCCCAAACCCCATTTGTAATCTGCAAAGGATCGCGCGGATCGAGTTGGTCGAACCACATTAAAGGTCGAAGCATAGCTGCCGAACCAAAATTGATTTTCTGAAGACCAATGCGTAATTCAAACTGGCTGGTGGAATATCTTGACCATAAACGATAGGGTTTGATTGAAGCATCTGAATTGACAGAATCGAATTGGTGAAATCCTGCATTGCCACTAAAATTAGCCGATGCCTCAAAATCCAAAAGCCTGTTTTTCGGCAATTCAATCTTGTAATTCAACGTTGGGATATACTTTACACCTGCACAAACCGGCATTCCGATTGTTGGATTCAGATTGACCCAACCCGAAGCCTGGCCTTTAAATACAAGGGTATCACTTGCCTGAGATTTAAGTGTAAGGCAGAGACAAAAAATGAATATTGAAATGCAGGCTATGCTTTTCATATCAGTAAAGTGATGAAATCCGCCTGTAGATGTCTTATCGACTATTTACTAGAATACCATCGCTTGTTCAGATGCAAACTTACTAATTCTATACCCAATAATTAACCATTTTACACATAAATTATTACTATAAAACTATTCTGCAAATCTTCAATATTATTATTCAGACATGCATTAAAATGCATTGCATGCTGGTGATGTAATTAATCAGATATTGATACAAATTGAAACCCAAAAAGCCTGTAAAGGACTCTCCTGCCTCAGGATTCCAAAACTATGCTGGATAATTCTTTAAATCATCTTATAAAGATCCTTATTGTTTCGTATTTTTGTGACAGCATTGTTATTAATCTAAAAAGTGCCAAAATGGACATACAAGCGCAAAAGGAAATTATCATAGAGCAATTTAAACAGGTGAACGACATAAACCTGATTAATGCGATTAAAAGTATGCTCGATTACGCGATAAAGAGAGATAAGGATATTTATGACATACCTGATGCCCACCAGCAAATGGTTATGGAGCGTTTTGCAAAAGTACGTAAGAACCCGGAAAGACTTTTAGATTGGGATGAAGCCCAGAATACCATGTAAGTCTGATGAAGAAGTACAAGATCAAAATTGATCCTGAAGCTCTTGCTGATATTCAGGATATAGCCAACTGGTATAATAAAGCACAGGCAAAACTGGGGAAAAGGTTCCAGGTAACAGCCACTGAAAAGATAAACCACTTAAGTTAAGACCCTCAGGTTTTTGCCATCAGATACCAGGAAATCAGGTGTATGCCGGTTCCGAAATTCCCATATATGGTTCATTTCTATATTAATGAAGAAACAAAATCAGTGGAAGTATTGGCCGTAATAAGTACTGACCGGGATCCGAAAATCTGGAAAGAAAAATACTGACAGACTAACCTAAAGTAAAACACTGTTTTTCATCACAAGAAAATCGGAATCAAATAGACAAAAAAATGCCGGAAACTTCCCGGCATTTTAATTTTAGCACTTTCGGCATTACAAATACATTATTTTTTCGGATACTCCGGTACAGGAGGAAAAGTAAAAGGATGTTCTTTTATTTTCTGCAGAACAACTTCGATTGCTTTATCCAACTGGTTATCCTTTCCTGCCATTACTGAGGTCGGGTCATTGTCAATTAGGATATCAGGATCGGCACCATGATTCTCAACCAACCATTTACCTTCTTTTCCAAAGAAGCAATTGTTGGACTGGTTTACAGTTCCGTTATCAATGGTAGTCTGTGCATTTAAAATTCCAACCAGGCCGCCCCATGAAGGAACGCCGACCACTGTACCCAGTTTATTTGCTTTAAAGTCTTCGATAAATGCTTCACCGTCCGAGCCATTGTATTCATTGGAAATGGCAACGTATGGCCCTGTTGAAGTGCTTCCCGGATACCTGAAAGGGACCATCCCCTGTAGGACATTATTAGCCGTCATTTTACGCTCAAGCTTATCAATCATAAAATATTCAGTCCAGCCACCGGAATTTCTTCTCACGTCAATAATGAGTCCTTCCTTATACCGGAAAGCACGCCAGTATTTATCAAACTCGCCGACTCCACCTCCACCCATTGCATTGATATGCATATAGCCAACCTTGCCATCTGACTTCTTCGCTATATAGTTGATATTGTCCGTAATCCAGCGGAAATACCGCAACTGGCTGTTGTTCCGGATTGGCTTGATCTCATAGGTTTTTGCTCCTTCTTTGGTAGGTTTGCTGTTAATAGTTACCGTCACAGTCTGACCTGAAATGACTTGAAGATATTTGGAATAATCTTCAGGTGCTTTTATCTCGTTTCCGTTAATTGCAATCAGGAAATCGCCTTCCTTGAGATCGATATCCGGACGAACCAACGGTGATTTCAGATCGAGATTGTATTCCGTAGGGCCGTAGATTTTATCAAACTTATATAAACCTGTAGCTTTATCGGGAACGAAATCAGCACCCAGCCAGCCTGTATATACTTTTGTTTCAGGGAGTTTCACCGGTCCCATATCACCGCCGCCTACATAGGTGTGAGAAACACTAATCTCTCCTACCATCTGCGATAGCAGCCAGTTTAATTCGTCGCGCGAAGAAAGGTAAGGAATGTACGCTCTGAATTTATCGCCCATTGCTTTCCAGTCGTGGCCATGAAAGTTTTTATCGTAGAAAAAGTCGCGGTACCAACGCCAAGTATCATTAAATATCTGGTTCCATTCGGCGACATTATTAACCGTGTAGCTCATGCCATCCAGGCTAAGCTTGCTGCCGGTACCTTTTGATCTGAACGCGTCATCAACCGAAGTGGTATAGCAATCCGCATCCTTCTGGATTATCATATGAGTTCTGTCGGTTGATAAATCACAATTTTTGATCTTATCGTTAAGAACTACAAGTGATTTCGACGACATATCGAAAATATTCAGCGTCCATTTAGTCTGAGTTCCGGGATTAAAAATCTGTTCATATTCGTCTTCTGTAAAATTCTCAACCGAGCTCCACATCACTTTGCCATTTCCTGCTTTCAGGAAAAAATAATTACCGGGCTCAATCGGAAGTGGATACGTCCGTGCCGAAATTCCTTCAATATCAATCCTGAACTGATCATCCGTTTTCTTTTCTTCCTTTGTGATAGGATCTTCAAAAGGAGGCGTTTCATGATCGCGTAACTGCACGACCATAACCTGCTGTGGTGTTGCCATAACGTGGTTGTCTTCATAGAAGTCCATGTGCAGTTCAAAATTCCTGCTCGAAACGTAATAAAGGTATTTCCCGTTGGCATCGAAAGAGGGATAGAGGTTATCGAAGAAATCGCTCGTTAAGGCATACTTTTTCTGCTGCTCCAGGCTATAGATATAGATAACATTGTTGCGGTTGAAATTCGTAAAACTGTATGTAATCCATTTGCTGTCGGGCGACCAGCTGTAGTCGCTTTCTTCCCACACAAATTCGTCGTTCTTTAGCTGGTTTGATCTGTCAATTTCGGTGAGTTTTTTTGACTCAACATCCAGGTAAAAAATCGCAAATTCCTTGTTTCCAAAAAGGATTTTCTTTCCATCCGGCGACCAGGAAAGATGGTAAATGAACTTATCAAGTTTCGTTGTAAGTTGGTTCCATTGGCCACCCTCGGTGCTTTGCATATAAAGCTGGTACTCGCCGCTTTTATCCGAAAAGAAAGCTATCCATTTGCCGTCGGGTGAAATCTGCGGATACATTTCCCTTGTGCCGGGTGTATTTGAAATATTTTTCGTCGTTCCTTTTCCTGCCGGAATTGTAAATACATCGCCACGAGATTCGATCACTGCAGTTTTTCCGTCATTCGAAATATTAACCGAGTGTACATATTCTTTTGGATTAATTACCCTGTCCCTCATCCGCCATCTGTCTGAAGGAATAGTTATGGATATTTTCTTTACCTGGCTCGTCTTCGTATCATAAATGTTCAGGTACCCGCTTTGAATAAAGACTATTTGTTCGCCGTCGTTCTCAGCCCACATAACATCAAAATCAGTGTAGCTGGTTAATTGTATAATGGCCTTCGTTGTAAGGTCTTCAACATATAGGTTGGCAATTCCATTGGTACGGTCCGATACAAAATACATACTATTCCCGATCCACATCGGGTAGCTGTTCCTTCCCACATAATCCGAAATGGCAGTGAATTGTTTTTGTTTGAAATCATACATCCAGATATCCTGGTACTGTCCGCCCTTGTAACGTTTCCAATAGTATTCCTCGTTTCCTTTCCGGCAATACAGCATTTTGCTTCCATCCGGGTTATAACTGCACAGACCGCCTCTGTCAATCGGGAACCGTTCGGGTGCCGAACCTTCCTTGTTTACGAAGTAAAGTTCGGGATCGCGCGAGATGAAATTTTCATAAGATGAACGAAAAACAATACGCTTGCCATCAGGTGTCCATGCAATGGATTGCGCCGCGCCCGGAGTATATGTTAAACGGACAGGTTCTCCGCCTTCGGCAGGCATAACATAAACGCCATAAGTGCCATCGTAACCGGCAGTAAAGGCGATTGATTTCCCGTCGGGTGAAAACCTGGCCGAAAATTCATTGCCAGGAAAACTTGTGAGCCTCGTGGCTGTTCCTCCGCCAGAGTTAACCAGGTAGAGATCATTTTCATAGGTAAATACAATTTTATCCTTGTAAATATCAGGATAGGTCATCAATCTTCCTTCGTCGGCAGCCAATACTAACTGTGCAGAGAAGAAGATGAATAAAAGGGTTGTGATCAGAGTTTTCATACTATTTTCCTTGATTTTTTGGCGATAAAATTAGGTAAAAATGATACTGACAGAAGAAAATAATTCGAATAACGAATTGTCCGATTTTAAACCTTGATTTAAGATAATATGGCATAGATCTCAAAAAAAATTAATTAAAAGTGAATAGAGTAAAAAGGCATTATAAAAATGTATCCTGAGTCTGAGACTCAGGATAGCACTTGCTTATTTTTTATTTAAATGAAGATTACGGATAGCGGGGGGTTGTATAGTTTAATGTAATTACGAAAGATCGAAAATATACTTTCCCCCCGCTGTCTGTAGTCTTCCAACTTTAATTAATGGTTGTTCTGAGTTTGTAACTCAGGACCCCCCGCTGTCTGTAGTCTTCCAACTTTAATTAATGGTTGTTCTGAGTTTGTAACTCAGAACACAAATCTAAATGTTTTTTCTTCTTTATATCGGATAGATTTCAAGCAGTCCTTTCCCTTTTCCAACATAATCGCGTGCACTACTATATAGATAGTCTTCTGCTTTTTCAACCAAACC
>CAIWMA010000457.1 GCA_903913645.1 uncultured Bacteroidales bacterium
AGGCTTCAAAGAACAAGCCTTGGTAAAAGTATATAGTCGTAGCAATGACCAAACGATTGAGTTGATCGCAAACGAATTAAATATCAACGTAACTAGTGTCTGAAAGAAAACCAAATAATAATATATAGTTCAATGCGTTATACTAACCCTAGTAAGCTGAAGATGTGTTTTGACGGATTCAGTCACCATTAATAAGTTATTGATTTAGTGCTTGTTTAGGATGTTGTCCATTAATTTTGGTGGCGAACACCTCTATAAACGTATGAAACCAAAAATTCTTCGTCATTTGAAAAGCTATGCGCACCGTTATCCAACCCCAAATGCAGTTCGGCGAAGTTGATATCGCCACTATCGTTTTTAATCTGAAATCTCGTGACGATATCCCTCACATATTACGCGGACTTCAGTACATTTACATCAATACGGTATTACGAGAACGCGTTTTCACCATCCTTCAAGAAGTATTGCCGAAACGGGTAGGCGCAGAAGGCAAAGCGAGCGCAAAGACCGGTCGCCCTGGTATGGAGCAATGGAAAATACTGGTTCTTGGTGTATTACGCTTAGGGCTGAATGCTGATTATGATCGTATTCAAGAATTAGCCAACGAACATAAGACCATTCGGCACATGCTAGGTCATAGTGACTGGATGGAAGAAGAGAAACGCTATGAACTACAAACGATCAAGGACAACATCAGTTTATTCACGCCCGACATACTGGACCGAATCAACCAAGAAGTAGTTAACGCGGGACACCAACTCTTAAAAAAAAACGATCAAGAAAAGCTAAAGGCGCGTTGTGACTCTTTTGTAGTCGAGACCGATGTGCATTTTCCCACTGACATTAATCTGTTATGGGATGCGCTTCGAAAAACCATTCAAATCAGTGCACAATTTTGCACTGTTTATGATTTAAGCGAATGGCGACAAAGTCGCCATTCGCTTCGCACCATCAAGAAAAACTATCGCCTTATTCAGAAACTCAAACACTCCACATCCAAAGATGAAGTCAAGCGTCAAGCTAAGCAAGATGAGATTAAAGAAGCTCATCGAGTTTATATCGATCAAGCTCAATATTTTGTGCAACGAGCATATACGACCAGTCTACGATTAAAAAACGATCACGGTGTTACGTCGAACCAACTAGCAGAGATTGAGAGCTATTTGACCCATGCCGAACGTCAAATTAATCAGATTCGTCGTCGAGTCCTACAAGGCGAAACGATCCCCCATGAAGAAAAAGTCTTTTCTCTATTTCAGCCTCATACCGAATGGATTAGCAAAGGCAAAGCCGGCGTACCCGTCGAATTAGGCTTACGAGTTTGTGTGGTCGAAGATTCATACCACTTCATTCTGCATCATCAGGTCATGGAAAAAACCACCGACGATCAAATAGCGGTGTCCATCGTCAAGGAAAGCCAGTCGCGATTTCCAGCATTAAACACAATTAGTATGGACAAGGGCTTTCACAGTCCGAACAATCAGATCCAACTCAAAGAACGACTAGATCTTGTTATATTGCCGAAAAAAGGCCGGCTGTCCGAAGCAGATAAAGTACGTGAATCTGACGTAGAATTTGTTCAGTTGCGCCGTCAACACTCCGCGGTGGAATCAGCTATCAATGCCTTGGAAGTTCATGGTCTTGATAAATGTCCTGATCATGGTATAAATGGGTTCAAGCGTTATGTGGCTCTAGCCATAGTGGCTCGCAACATTCAACGCTTAGGTGTGGTGGTTCGTGAGCAAGCATTACAAAAAACAGCACGACGGCGAGGCCCCTACCGAAAGGCCGCATAATACCGACACATAGAGAAAAAATAACAACGAATTAAAGCGTTGTATGGATAACTGTGACCTAAAATTCCAAAAGAAGCACAAATACTCCCAATTAGAGCCGTTCAGCAAGTAATGAAAAGTATTTGAAGACGAAAAATTACCGCATACGTAATTGATCTGCTTCTGACTCTCTGAAAAAACCGAGTTTTCTTTCAGGCACTAATTAGCAAACCAGCCAGTCGATAGCGTGTGTTTTTGGATTTTGATTACACCGAACAAATAACAAGTGACAGGCGGTTCTATCTTCCTAGATTCGATTAAAGTACTCCGACTTCCTCGATTCCATTGCGTTACATCGATGCAACTTGCTGCGAATTTATCCAAGGTGTCATAAAAACAGCGTCGGTTAAACGTTAACGCTCTTTAGATAGTACCTGCTTTGTTATAGGGCTATGTATATCTGCATTAGAGACAACTAGCTTTGCACTAAAGGAAACTAACTATAGTGTAGAGTAAGCTATCAATGCTTTAGGGTAGGTCTGCTTTACAACAGGGCAAACCTTCTTTAAACCAAAGACAACTCACTTTACGACAAAGACCATGTTATCTAGCATAAAGAAAACAGTCTCCACTTCAAATACAATTGGATCTACACGAAAGCAATGTTCTTCTCTGTGAAAGCTATCAGCTAAGATAATGCCCCAACATTGAACCTGAACATAGAAAGCCTCATCATGATTTTTTTACAAAAGCCCTATATTGCCGCCATTCTCTAAGCGTTTTACTGGTGTAACATACAACTCATAGCCTTTTGATCTCAATCTTAAGCATTGACGTTATGCGATACAAACGACTCTTAGTCATTAGATTGCGACGTAGTAAGTGCTTACTTCAACACGGTAAGGTTTAATCGTAGGGTGTTTAGCCTAGCGTATTGCTCCATGTATGCAATGCATATCATTCGGCGTAATAGGTTACGCTCAAAGCCCTAAGTCTGGATGGCTTTCATTTTAGTTCAGTAAGGTGCAATAGCCGATAGCCCTATTGCACCGTATTTTGAAATGATGGAAT
>CAIWMA010000458.1 GCA_903913645.1 uncultured Bacteroidales bacterium
CAAGCTATTCGGCCTCCATTCCAGGGTCAGCTTCATTCATGCTTTTCATTTTCTTTTTCATGGCATTTGCCATAAAAGCAGGGTTTGTACCTTTTCATACCTGGCTGCCATATGCTCACCCGGCCGCACCTTCGCACGTGTCGGGGATGATGTCGGGGGTGATTATTAAAATCGGGATTTTTGGTATCCTCAGAATGTTGCTCGTGGTAAAAACAGATTTCATTTCAGTTGGATACCTTATTTTAATTGTTTCGCTGGTTTCAGGGTTATATGGTGTAATGCTTGCCATCATTCAACATAACCTTAAAAAATTGTTGGCGTACCACAGCATCGAAAATATAGGTATTATTGGAATCGGAATCGGGATTGGCTGCATTGGGATAGGCACCGGGAACCATGTTTTGGCGACACTAGGTTTTGCAGGAGCGTTTTTGCATACGTTAAATCATTCCCTTTTCAAATCCTTGCTTTTTTACACGGCAGGAAATGTATACCAGGCTGCACATACCATGGATATTGAAAAGTTAGGTGGACTTATAAAAAAAATGCCTCAAACGGCAGCACTTTTTCTGATTGCTGCCATTGCAATCTGTGGCATTCCGCCGTTTAACGGTTTTGTTTCAGAGTTTATCATTTATACAGGATTATACAATTGGCTGTCGGATGCCACTTTGGTTTCGTTGCTGGCAGCCATTTTTTCTACCATGGGGCTGGCATTAATCGGGGGACTGGCTATGCTTTGCTTTACAAAAGCATTTGGCGTTGTTTTCCTCGGAGCACCAAGAAGTGATTTGCCACATTCCTGTAAAGAAGTGCCTTTCTTACAGCTATTCCCAATGTACTTTTTGGCTTTAGTTATCATGCTGATTGGCTTATTCCCAATGACCTTTATCAACCTTTTGGCGCAACCTGTCGGCCTCTTTACCGGATCCGTTTCATTTGCTTTAAATCCTGTAAAGGTCAATGCATTGAATGCTATTCAACCTATAAGCCTGGCTTCTTGGATACTTTTACTTTTGGTATTTGCTATTTTCACATTGCGGAAATTTGTGATGAGCCGGCATAAGATTTCCACCAGTCCAACCTGGGGATGTGGATATGTAGCACCAACATCCAAAATACAATATACAGCCGGATCGTTTGTACGCACCTATAGTAAACTGTTTGCACCGTTCCTGTTGATAGGGAAACACGAAGAGGAAATTCACGGAATATTTCCTACCGAAGGAAAGTATCACACGCATCCGTACGATGAGGTCGAAAAATGGCTGATTGACAGCCCGTTGAAACTTAATAAATCATTTATGGGGAGGTTTCTTTTCCTGAACAACGGGAAACTGCAGTTTTATATTTTATACGGAGTGCTGTTTATCCTGGCGGTTTTGAGCCTTCCTGTAATTTACCAGAACATCTATTCATTCATCGAATTTTTAAAGCAGTTGTAACATGCTGAGTATACTTTTAATAGTGATTGCAGCCATCTTTTTTACGGGGATTATCATCCGTACAAAGAGCCTGGCTTCCGGCCGGAAAGGACCAGGGATATTACAACCTGTACAGGATGTAATACGGTTGTTCCGTAAAGGGGTTGTGTACAGTGAAACCACCAGTTTCGTGTTTCAGATTGCGCCCACAATTTATTTTGCTTCTGTTATTATGGCCATGCTGGTGGTGCCTTTTGGTCAGTCGCGTGGGGTATTAAGTTTCAACGGCGATTTTATATTTTTCGCTTATGTGCTGGCTTTAGGGAAGTTTTTCAACATAATAGCGGCAATGGATACCGGCAGCAGTTTCGAAGGCATGGGCGCCAGCAGGGAAGCCTTGTATTCGATGTTTGCCGAGCCTGCCTTCTTTATTCTTATGGGTTCGCTGGCTTTGTTGTCGGGGCATACTTCTTTCCACGAAATATTTGCAGCTCTTCATATTGGTTCACAGATTAGTTATGCGCTGGCTGCGTTGGCAACTTTTGTTTTGCTTATGATCGCGATGATTGAAAGCAGCCGCATGCCAATCGATGATCCGAAAACCCACCTCGAACTCACCATGATTCACGAAGTTATGATACTCGATAACAGTGGCTTCGACCTGGGATTGATTTTCACTGCCGGTTACCTTAAATTTGCCATTTACGGAGCGTTGATTGTAAACCTTTTTATTGGTGTAATACCTTACGAATACGCAATTCCTTCGTTTTTTGCCATTCAGTTCCTGATGGCCGTTTCTATCGGACTGATCGAATCATTTATGGCGCGATTCAGGATGAGTCATAATCCACAGTTTATAGTAGCACTGACTTCCGTGAGCCTTCTTATCTTTTTCGGAGTGCTTCTGATTCTTCAAAAATTCATGTAAAATGCTTAAAAACAGTTTTATACAATGATACATGTTCTTTTAATTACATTCATAATCACACTTTTTTATATGGCCATCGCCAACCGCATGATGACCTATATCAAAGTATTGGCGCTGCAGGGAGTGATCTTGTTTTTTGTGGTATTCCTTCAACTGAATAAAATTGACACACTCAACCTTGTCTTTATCCTTCTCGAAACCATTGTTTTCAAGTCGCTGGCCGTTCCTATATTTCTGAGTTACCTGCTTAAGCGTAATAACATCACACGAGAGGCCGAGCCGTTTCTTCCAAATTTTGTGTCGCTGGTTATTACAACCTTTATTGTTGTTATTACCATATTGATTTCCAATACAATAAAGGATGATAACCTGGACAAAATATTCTTCGTAGTTGCGCTTTCAACCCTGTTTTTCGGACTTTACCTGATAGCAACACGGCGAAAAATTATTACCCACGTTATGGGTTATATGGTTATTGAAAACGGGGTTTTTGTGCTTTCGCTTGCCGTCGGTAATGAAATGCCGATGCTGGTAAACCTTGGTATTTTGCTCGACATTTTTGCGAGTGTGCTTATACTTGGGATTTTTCTCAACAAGATCGGTGATGTATTTAAAGATGTGGATGTGGATCAGTTGAGTAACTTAAAAGATTATTAATCAGGAAAACCTGGAAACGATGATTGGAGTTTATCTGTTAGGCGCTATTGCTATTGCTATAATCCTGTTTTTTAGCAGGAACAAATTACTGGTTTATTCGTTGGCAGGTCTTTTTGTGGTGTTACAATCGTTGTTTACACTATATTCCTGCACACATTACGGCAGTACCGAATTACTGTATTTTTCGTACGATTCGCTTGGCGTTATTTTGCTGATCACACTTAGTATTATTGCTATTCCGGCTTTTATTCACAGTTATATCTACATTGAAAATCATCATGAAAATCCACCCACTCGTGCTATTTACCTCACGTCGATGGTGTTGTTGATCATGGCAATCAGTGCCGGATACCTATCAAATCACATAGCTGTTACCTGGATTTTTACTGAGATTACTACATTAAGCGCTTCGGCATTGATATATCACCACCGTAATAAGCTGGCAC
>CAIWMA010000459.1 GCA_903913645.1 uncultured Bacteroidales bacterium
ACACCCATCAGGTTTTCTTCCCTTATCCACTTTACGCTCAGCGCTGTATCAACCGAATCAATAATTTTTACTCCTTTGCGCCGGAGTTCATTAAGGAAAACGGCACATTGCTGTATTGCGATGGGATGTGAATGGATCTCTTTTAAGTCGTCGATGGTTTGGCCCGGCAAAGCGATCAGGTTTTGAACTACGCGAAGGTATTGCTCGCCCATAATAGAGAGTCCGCTTTCACGCAGAAGCGTCAGATTCTGGAGTAAACTTCCTGCAACCGAATTTTCCATGGCTACGATGCCGCAATCCACTTGTTTATCCTGGAGTGTGTTAAAAAGATCCGTAAATGTCTCGCAAGGAACAATCTCAATAGGGATGTTGCCGAAAAAATCCTGGGCTGCCAGCTGGTGGAAAGCCCCGAATCCGCCCTGGATAGCAACACTGATGATGTTTTGTTTAAGAGGAGGTGTCATAGGTGTATCAAAAAAAAAGTCCCGTATCATCCGGGACTTTAACATTATTAGTTTTTAGCAATAACGAATCAGTCCGGCTTCCCCGCAAAATAAAAAAAGAAGAAAAAATGATATGTGCTATTGTTTTTCATGTCGTTTGCTATAAAAGTATGAGGCTTTTTTCAATACACCCCATTAACTGAATGCAAAAGTACGTCATTTATCATTATAAAAGCAGTTTTAATAATAAATTAACAAAAATATATTTTGCAGCTATTGCACAACTATTTGTATGATAATAATTTATTTGCTTAAATATTTTCAATTTTTTTAGTCAGGGCGCGACTTCTAGTCGCACCCTGGCTATGACTAAGACGAGCACCCGGTTGCTGTTTCCCTGATCAGATCCCAAGCTCTTTCAACATGTTGTTGTGTGGTAAGTGTTCCACCAATCGACATGCGAAGTGTATATTGCCCGTTCAGTTTGGTGTGTGTAAGGAAAATTTTTCCAGAAGCATTGAGGCTTTGAAGCAGGTTTTCGTTTATCCGGTTCAGGTTTTCGGTTCCGGTAATGCAGGAAGGTCTGTACCTGAAACACACCAGGCTTAATGGAACCGGAGCCATGATTTCGAAACCCCGATCGTCAATTACCTCCTGTTCGAGCCAGTGAGCAATTTTAATATGTTCCCTGATTTTGTCCTGCAACTGGTTTACTCCGTACGAACGGATCACAAACCAGAGTTTCAGCGCCCTGAACCTGCGGCCGAGCTGAATTCCCCAGTCGCGGTAATCGTTTACAAGACCGCGGTTGCCGGTTTTGAGGTATTCGGGTAATATTTCGAAGGTGCGGATCAGCGATTCCTTGTCTTTTACAAAGTACGCGGAACAGTCGAAATTGGTAAACATCCATTTATGCGGGTTAAATACAAAACTATCGGCCTTTTCAATTCCTTCAATCATCCAGCGGTATTCGGGAAGCAGCAAAGCTGTTCCGCCATAAGCGGCGTCTACATGCAGCCACAGGCCTGATTCCTCACAAACTGCCGCAATTTCATTAAGCGGATCAACAGAAGTGCAACCCGTGGTTCCAAGTGTTGCCACGACGCATAATGGCTTGTAACCGGCTGCAATATCTTCGTCAATTGCTTTTTTTAACAGGGCTGCATCCATACGGTAGCGGGCATCGGTTGGAATTTTTACCAGGTTTTTCCTGCCAATTCCTGCAATCTTCACTGCTTTATCTACCGACGAATGCGTTTCGGTTGAACAATACACCCGGAGTTTCTCCGTTCCGCTGAATCCTTTATCATTTATTTCATATGACGTAATTCTTTCTCGGGCGCTTAAAATGGCTGACAGTGTGGATGTGGAAGCTGTATCCTGAATAACACCATCCCAACTTGCTGGTAAGCCGGTCATGGATTTAAGCCAGTTCATCACTTTTTCTTCCAATTCGGCAGCGGCAGGGGAGGTGTCCCACAACATACCCTGGACGCCAAGCGAAGCCGTAAGCATTTCGGCTAAAATGCTGGGATAGCTGCTGTTGGCAGGAAAGTAGGCAAAGAAATTCGGGCTTTGCCAGTGCGTGATGCCCGGCATTATAATGCTTTCGAAATCACTCATGATCTGCGTCATATCTTCACTTCCGGCAGGAGGTGCGGCAGGAAGCTGAGCTAATATTTCACCAGGCTTTACGGTGGATTTTACAGGGTATTCTTCAATATGCTCGTAGTAATCAGCCATGCGGTCGGCCAGGCGGTGTGCCCATTCACGGAATTCGGTATTATTCATAGTAAGCGGAAATTTTCCGTAAAAGTAAGGAATGTAGAAATTGAAGAAATAGATTTCCTCACTTTAAATATTTGAAATGCCATTTCCAACATTGGATTTACCCTATTCTCGAATAAATTTGCCAATGCTAAATCCTGGCATCAAATCAATTTATAACATAATCCGAAAAGTCCCTACTTTTGCAGCCTTATTTTTCGTTGAAACTATCCAATCAAAATCCAGTGATTTTTTAAATGAAAAAGTATTTCTTTTACAGCTTTCGTTATCTTAAATGAGTAAGAATTATATTCCCCAGGCATTTTACTTTACATTGGCGGTTGTCGGTATATTGGGCATTTTATCCATATTTGGGGGAGAAAAGAGACTGTTGGGTTATACCATTAAACCGGTAAGCATCTTTTCTGATATTTTAAAAGACGATATTGCCCAGGCTAAACCTCTTTTTGTTGATTCGCTTGCCCTGGAATCCGAAAAATCGCCTAAAGACGTTGTATGTTTCCGCAACTTTACCGGTGAAAAATATCCGCTCGATAAACTTGTGGGAGAGTTACTGAAATCGAAAGAAAAGAAAGGCAAAGTGCGGATTGCATGGTACGGCGATTCCTTTTCGGATGGCGATATCCTGGTTAGCGATTTACGCGATACGCTGCAAAGCCTTTATGGTGGGAATGGTGTTGGTTTTGTTCCTATCACTTCAGAAGTTGCCGGATTCAGACGGTCGGTCATTCATTCTTTTGGCGGATGGAATACCTCATCAATCCTTACGAATTCAGGTTCAAGTCATCTGGGCATCAACGGATTTAGCTATGCGCCGGATTCGGGAAATTATGTGTTTTATAAAGGAACCAACCATTTCAGGCATACATCTGCTTTCAGTACGTTCAGGTTGTTTTACACTTCGGCGTACGATCAGAAGGCGCGAATTATGATAAACAGGAAAGACAACCGTGATATGGAAATGCTTGCATCTGCCACTCCTGCTATGATTACGGTTCAGTCTGACACAATCCGGCAGGTAAGTGCAAGGTTTAACTTAGCTGGTATTACCTGTTATGGAGCCTCTTTAGAAGATGAAACAGGGATTTACATTGACAATTTTGCCATCAAAGGCAATTCAGGTCTAGGCTTACAGGCGATTCCTGAAAAGAACCTGGCGGCTTTCGACAGTTTGTTGCAATACGATATGATTGTGCTTCAGTTTGGATTGAATGTTTCGAATTCTCCAACCCCCAATTTTACAGGCTACATAAAAGGAATGAGCAAACTAATCAGTAAACTGAAACAGGCTTTTCCTGATACTCCTATACTGCTGCTATCCGTTTCGGACCGGAGCCAGCGGCGGCAGGGTCAGTTTGTTACCATGCCTGTTATTCCCATTCTTATCCAGGCTCAGGAAAAAATTGCCTTTGATAATAAGTTGCTTTTCTGGAATCTTTTTGAAGCCATGGGAGGCGAAAATTCAATGGCCGGCTTTGC
>CAIWMA010000460.1 GCA_903913645.1 uncultured Bacteroidales bacterium
GACACCCGCTTCGCAAAGATTTTCATGATGATATTCACGTTGTAGAAAGATAGTTATGGCCGAATTCAGTGAAAAATATATAATTACCGACGAGATCAAAGCTGACGAGTATCTTGTTAATATAGGTCCTCAGCACCCGAGTACACACGGTGTTCTGCGTTTACTTACCAGGCTCGAAGGCGAAATTGTGCATAATGTAGAACCGCATATCGGCTACATTCACAGCGGCATCGAAAAGATGACCGAAGCCCTCTCCTACCCGCAGATCGTTCATCTTACCGACCGTATGGATTATTTGTCGGCGCATATGAATAACGAGGCTGTTTGTCTTTGTGTCGAAAATGCGCTGCAGGTTGAAGTTCCTGAACGCGTTAAATACATTCGTACCATTTTTGACGAATTGCAGCGTCTGGCATCGCACCAGTTGTGGTGGTGTGCTTCTGGAATGGACCTTGGCGCTTTGACAGCTTTCTTTTACGGCCTTCGCGACCGTGAAGATATCCTGGATATTTTCGAAGAAACATGCGGTGCCCGTCTCACCCTGAATTACAGTGTTCCCGGCGGTGTGATGTTTGATATACATCCAAATTTCCAGAAAAGTGTAAAAGCCTTTATCACGAAATTCAGAAAAAAATTACCAGAATACGATAAGTTACTTACCGATAATATTATTTTCCAGAACCGTACCAAAGGAGTTGGCGTTTTATCAAAAGAAGATGCCATTGCTTATGGTGTAACCGGTCCCACAGGCCGAGCATCAGGTTTCAGCTGCGATGTTCGTAAACACCATCCATACAGTGCTTATCCTTATATTAAGTTCGACGAAAAAATGGGCACCGATGGCGACTCGTTTATGCGTTGGAAAGTAAGGATGGACGAAATGTGGGAATCAATGAATATTATCGAGCAGTTGATCGACAATATTCCAGAAGGCGACTTTGCTGTGAAAATGAAAGGTGTGATCAAATTACCTGAAGGAGAATTTTACCAGCGTGTTGAATCAGCCCGTGGCGAATTCGGCGTGTACATTGTTAGTGATGGAAAGAAAAACCCATACCGCGTAAAATTCCGTTCACCTGGATTCTCGAACCTTTTCACCATCAACCATATTGCCAAAGGATGGAAAATTGCCGACCTTGTAGCTATTATGGCAACATTCGACCTTGTAATACCTGATATTGACAGATAAGCACTGAATAGTGTTATACCTATAAACAGAACGTAACAGATAAACCCATTTCATAATGGCATTCGAAAAATACGATTTTACGCCTATCACTCAATCCATTCACCAGGCATTGATTGAAAACGTTTCCCCATTGCTTACAACAATCATTGAATGGACAATAATCGGAGTTTTATACCTCCTGTTTATTGCCATTTTCGGATTGTTCCTGGTGTATGCCGAGCGCAAAGTTTGTGCAGCATTCCAGCAACGTCTGGGCCCGATGCGTGTTGGTCCCTGGGGATTATTACAAACTATAGCCGACTTTATCAAGTTGCTTATGAAAGAGTTGATCACACCTAAAAGTGTTGATAAATTCCTTTATAACCTGGCTCCTTTCATTGTTATCATTGTGCCTTTCCTGACTATTTCGGTTATTCCGTTTGCACCGGGACTGCAATCACTTGATTTCGATATAGGTATCTTTTTTGTAACAGCTGTTTCTTCGGTTGGAGTAATTGGTGTACTGCTTGCCGGATGGGCCAGTAACAATAAGTATTCTTTGATTGGTGGTATGCGTAGTGGTGCTCAAATCGTGAGCTACGAGCTTTCGGTTGGTATGTCCCTCATTACCATGGTAATATTGGCTGGTACGATGCAGGTTTCTGAAATTGTTGAACTTCAGCGTGGCGGATGGTTCCTTTTTAAAGGGCATATCCCAGCACTTATCGCATTCACAGTATTTGTAATTGCAGGTACAGCCGAAACAAACCGCGGTCCTTTCGACCTTGCGGAAGCTGAATCAGAACTTACTGCCGGATTCCA
>CAIWMA010000461.1 GCA_903913645.1 uncultured Bacteroidales bacterium
CAATTAACATCTTAAGCGTTTTTGGGCCATCGTCATACCGCTGATTTGGAACCTCGTTTCCAACCGAATAAATGAATACAGCAGGGTGATTTCTATCCCGTTTCACCATATCCTTCAGATCAGTTTCAGCCCATTGCCTAAAGAATTTATTATAGGTATAGGGTAATTTCCCCCAGGCATCTTCGGAGTATCCGAATTCCCAGGTTTTGTCCCATTCATCAAAAGCTTCTGCCATGAGGTAAAAACCCATTTCATCACACACATCAATAAAAACCGGATCAACCGGACCGTGCGTGCGAATGGCATTGCAACCCAAAGCCTTTAATTTTCTCAGACGAAAGCGATAAACATCTTTGGGAACCGCCGTCCCAAACGACGCGGCATCTTTATGCAGGCAGACTCCCTTGACAATGACTTTTTCACCATTTACCAACATCCCCCGATTGCTGTTGAATTCAATTTTCCGGATTCCAATGTGATGTTGTTCGGTATCTGTTAACTTTGCATCGACCCACAATTGTAACTCCATGGTATAGAGATAAGGTGTTTTATCTGACCATAACACCGGATTGCTAACATTCATCTCTAATTGGGCGGTAAGCTCAGAAAAATCGCTTAACTCATGCTCGTAGCTGACTTCTTTCACTACCTCACCACTGGAATTTTTAAGCATTGCAATAACCTTAGCAGTCTTAACGATCCGTTTAACATCCTCTGGATAGCTTTGAAATTTAACTATTTGGCTTCCAGGATACTGGTTTGAAATAACTTGACAGTCAATTTTAACAAGGGCGCTATTTGCGGTCAACTTGTCGGTCCGGATGAATGTTTCGAACGATTTGAAATGCTGCAGTTCGGTGATCAGCAGAAACACATTCCTGTTAATACCTGAGCCTGTGTACCAGCGGGCGCTTGGCTGTAAAGAGTTATCCACTTTAACGGCAATAATGTTTTCCTCCTTATTATATTTTAAATGAGGAGTGAGGTCGTATTCAAATGTGCTGAAGCCATAGGGCCTGTTTCCCAGATATACTCCATTCAAATAAACCGAAGAATTCATATAAACTCCATCGAACCTGATCTTTACCCTCTTTCCTTCCGAGCCTTCAGGTAAAACAAAATGCTTGCGGTAACACCCGACCCCTGTCGGTAAGTATCCGCCGGAAGCTCCACAAGGGTTTTGTTCGTCAAACTTACCCTCAATCGACCAATCGTGAGGAACATCCAGGATGCGCCAATTATCATCATTATAGTTAGGAACATAAAATCCGGGCAGTTCTCCCAACTGGAATTTCCAGTTTTTGTTAAAATCGATCTTCTCATCCATCGTGGAAGCGAGAGTTGATTTTACTTTAGCATTGGCAGGATTACGAAATACATTTTCGTCCTGCTGCGAATATGTTTGCATGCTTCCTAATATAATCGGGATTAAGATTAAAATTTTTCTGCAGTTCATCTTTATTTCTTATTAAAATTATATTACATACCTGTGACCAAAGGCTTTTTACCCGTGGTTTTAGCCGAATTGCTTATTCCCCTATTGTTCCTGTTCAAATTTAAACCAGTCAATCTTTATTTCATTTTTATTGGGATTACTTTTAAGTACAATATAAAATTCATCTACCCCTTTGTTTTCTATTTTTACCGCAGCTTCAACTGTTTCCCATTTCCCATTAGTGTTTGGCAGAGTCACAGTTGAAATAATTTTGCCATTTACATCCCCTCTTCGTATTTCAATTTCTGAACCTTGGCTTTCCGTAGAAATACGCATATTTACTTTGTCTATTTTTCTTTCAAATTTCATGTACCTATAACCGATCCATTGCCCTTCTTCCCTATAAAAAGAGTATGGATAATCCACATAATTAAATACATATTTATTTTCGGTTGGTTCCTTACGGTTTTTTATCCTAATATCGCCTCTGCCACCGGAGAATATAATTCCACTTGATCCTTGGATTTTATCGCCCGCTACAAAATAACCTTTTACCCCCGAAGAGGTCGGCAATACCTGTTTGATTGTTCCGTCTGTATTAAAATCTACTTTGTCCAGACAAGCTACCCGGGTGAGTTCATTTTCCGCCAAAGGCATGTGGTACGAAACATACCATTGCCCTTTAAACTGCTCAATAGATCCATGAATGTTGCCGGCATTCAAATAATCATAATTAGAAATTATCAAACCTTTATATGAATATGGTCCCAAGGGTTGTTTTGAGGTTATATAAGCCATTCTGGCCGGAACTGCACCATCCTTTTTAATATTCCCTTTATTTTGGATATAAATATAATAGTAGGTATATCCCTTTTTTATAAGTGCAGGTCCCTCAAAAGGCTGATTATCATCCGGCATATATTCTTTTACACTATGATAAGTTTCGGGAATAATTTTTGAATAATCAGAGGGATCAAGCTGCGAAATGTAAAAATTAGGGTTTGCCATATACACTTTACCATCATCATCCACCAGAGTCCCGGGATCAATAACCCTGACAGGTTCATTATTAAGGGTTATTTGTTTAACATTGATAAATGGGCCCAATGGGCTTTTACTTTCTGCGATAAACATTCCGTTATTGTTGTTGACACAAAAGGTCAAATAATATTTATCTGTTTCCAGCGGACTTTTAAAAATATCAGGGGCCCACAACCGGTTATCACCCTCATTAAGGAATTCATTTGGAATATCGCCCAATGAAAAGATAATCCCTCCATCGATCCAATGAATCAAGTCTTCAGAAAAAATTACATGATAATCACGGGAACACCAGTCCCTTTCGCCTGATGGGAGAAATCCGTTTTCGACATCCCTTGAACCAAAAATGTACATCTTCCCATCAAAGACATGGGGTTCACCATCGGCAATAAAAAGCCCCCATGTTGGTGGAAGTATAGGATTTTGGCCTTCATAACCCACCGAAGCGATACATTCTGCTTTTTGGGTTCCGTATAAAGCAGTAATTACAGCATCGCCATTCGATTTTCCTTTAACAACACCATCCTGAGATACAGAAGCAACGCAACTGTTACTTGATGTCCATGATACCTCACCTTTAAAATCACTTTTAAGGTTTATCTTCATCTTTTGATGGCAGTCAATCATAAAGGCAACTTTGTCAAGTTCCAAAATTTCAGTTCTCTGAGCTTTTACAGTCACTATAATTGCTATAAAAGCAACAAACCATACTATTTTAAGCATAACGTTCATTTAAGCCTAGAATA